>JAKBGP010000003.1 GCA_021833045.1 Thermoplasmata archaeon | reverse complement strand
AATCTTATCTATATCTCCTGAGACTAATGGGGCCAACCGGATTTGAACCGGTGACCTCCCGGTTATCAGCCGGGTGCTCAAACCATGCTAAGCTATGACCCCTTTTGACCTTGATTTTTCGTAAAGTAATAAAAGTTTCGAATAGAACTCACGATGTCTAAATTGATTTTCTCAATATTTTATTAAGTCTGCTAAAAAATTCTTGAGAGTTATAACTATCCAAAGATGTTACCCCTTTATAAAAAAAGATAATTTAGTATAAGACGAAAAAATATAACCCTGATGGAAAGACCCGATTACGTTAAAGTAAAACTCCCCACTGGAGATACATTTCGTAACCTTAACAATCTGATCAGAGGCAACTCTCTTCATACTGTTTGTGAAGAAGCTAGATGCCCTAATGTTTCAGAATGCTGGGAGTCGGGTACAGCAACTTTCATGATTTTAGGGAAGAACTGCTCAAGAGGATGCCGATTCTGTTCTGTCACACACGGAAATATGGAGCAACTTGATCCTGATGAACCCATTAAGGTTAGGGATTCAGTTAAAAGTATGGGTCTTAAATATGCAGTCATAACCTCTGTTGATAGGGATGACCTACCAGATCAGGGCTCCGCCCATTATGCTAAAACAATAATGGAGGTAAAGAGCCTTGGAATCAAGGTTGAGGCACTTATACCAGATTTCCGAGGAGAGAGGAAGTTAATAAAAACAGTTATTGATGCTCAACCAGACGTTCTGGCCCATAACATTGAAACTGTAAGGAGACTTACACCAGTTATAAGGGATGCAAGGGCAGGATATGATCAGTCGCTCTCTGTTCTCTCGTATATAAAAGAGGAAAACCCCTATATGATTACAAAGTCTTCTATTATGTTAGGCCATGGAGAAACTGATGATGAAGTCGAGCAGGCAATGGAGGATCTTAGACGAAATGGAGTGGATATACTGACCATTGGCCAGTATCTAAGACCATCAAAAAAGCAAATTGAAGTGAAGGAATACTGTTCCTCTGAGAGATACAAAAGACTCGAGGTTATGGGATACAAACATGGTTTCAGATTTGTAGCCTCCGGACCACTTGTAAGGACTTCATACAGGGCATTTGAGGCATGGGCCGCTAAAAATATCAAGCTTAATTAAAGGTGAGAAAGTATATGGATGAAAAAGAAAAAATAATAAACGCATACAAGGCTATGGTACTATCCAGAACCCTTGACAAGAAAATTGTAATGTCACAGAGACAGGGGAGAGTTGGTTTTTATACGCCAACCATGGGACAGGAGGCAACTCAGGTTGGATTGTCCATGGCCCTTGAAGATCAGGATATCCTGTTTGAATATTACAGGGATGTGCCCCTTATGCTTCATAGAGGCGTAGATCCTGGAACAATTATTGACCAGATTATGGGAAATTCTTCTGACAAGGAAAAAGGTAGGCAAATGCCTTCCCATTACACGGCAAGGGATCATAACTTCATGTCTGTACAGAGTCCAGTAGCCACCAATCTACCATTAGCAGTAGGAGCAGCTTATTCCATAAGGTACTTTAAAAGAGATGGTATTGTTCTGGCGACATTCGGTGATGGTTCAACTTCCACACCAGATTTTCACGCAGCACTAAATATAGCTGCAGATTTTGATCTTCCCGTAGTTTTCCTATGTGAAAACAATAAGTGGGCAATCTCTCTTCCAGTTGAGAAGCAGACAAGAGCAGAAATATGGAAGAAAGCAGATGCCTACGGAATGAGAGGCGTTAAGGTAGATGGAAACGATCTTCTAGAGATGTATAAGGTCTCAAAGGAAGAAATAGACAGGGTTAGGGTTGATGGAAAACCAGTTCTTATAGAGGCAGTAAGTTACAGAATGGGACCACATTCAACCTCAGATGATCCTTCCAAATACAGGGCTGATGATGTAAAAGAAGGCTCGGACAAAGATCCCATAGTCATAGCAGAGAGGAAGCTAAAGATGCTTAATTATATAGATGATCAGACCATAGAAAAAATAAAGACAGACGCAAAAGAACGTATAGATAGAATATTTGATGAGAGAGAGAAGATAGCTCCTCCCGCCCCAGAGACAATGTTCCAGGATGTTTATGAGAACTCTAACTGGATTATTGATGAGGAAAGAGGTGAGATACTATGAGTTCCAAAACTATGAACCTTGTCCAGTCCATTAATTCAACACTTGATTATATGATGACAAGAGATACTTCCATAATTCTTCTAGGAGAGGATATTGGTGTTGATGGTGGGGTATTCAGAGTAACAGAAGGACTGCAAAAGAAATATGGTGCAGAAAGGGTTATAGATATGCCTCTCGTTGAACTTGGAATTGTAGGAATGGCCATAGGCATGTCCTTAACTGGATTGAGAGCAGTTCCAGAGATCCAGTTTCAGGATTTCATTTACACAGCTTTTGATCAAATTGTGAATCAGGCTGCAAAAATAAGATACAGGAGTGGTGGTGAATATAATGTTCCCATGGTTCTGAGGACACCATATGGTGGAGGTATAAAAGGTGGTCTTTACCATTCACAGAGTGGAGAGGCATATTTTGCTCACACGGCAGGTCTTACGGTTGTCACTCCATCCAATCCATATGATGCAAAGGGTTTGCTGATAAAAAGTCTGAGGATGAATGATCCGGTTATATTCCTGGAGCCTAAAAAGCTCTATAGAAGCCAGAAACAGGAAGTTCCAGAAGAAGAGTATGAGATTCCCATAGGAAAAGCATCACTTTTGCATGAAGGGAATGACTTTACATTTATAACCTATGGTTCCATGGTTCCTACAGTGATGAACACAGTAAGCAAAAATAACCTTGATGCAGATGTTATTGATTTAAGGACACTCGTTCCATATGACGGTGAAACAATACTAAATTCAGTCAAGAAAACTGGTAGGGTAATTATAGTTCATGAAGCACCAAGAACCCTTGGTATGGGAGCGGAAATATCGGCATTTATAGCAGAAAGGGCAATTGATTATCTGCTGGGTCCGATAATGAGGGTAACTGGTCCTGACACACCCTTCCCATACAGATTAGAGGATTATTATTTGCCAAATGAGATGAGGATACTCAAAGCTGTAAATAAAATGCAGCAGTACAGGTGATAAAAATGTTTAAATTTACTTTGCCGGACATCGGAGAGGGTGTCACAGAAGGGGAAATAATAAAGTGGATCGTCAAAGAAGGCGACGTTGTAAAGAAAGAGCAGGATATGGTAGAAATAATGACTGATAAGGTCAATATAAACGTACCCAGTCCAGTAGAAGGAAAGGTTAATAGAATACTTTTTAAGGAAGGACAGGTTGTTAAAGTTGGAGAAGTCATCATAGAGATTGATGATGGATCAAAGACTGAAGAAAAGAAACCTGAACCTGCGTCTGTGGTTAAGAATGAATCCCAGGAAAGTATATCTGTATCCGAAGCAGATAAAGAGGAGGGAGGTGAAAAGAAAGTGATGAATGATGATCAGAATAGAAGAATACTGGCTTCTCCTACAATAAGGAGGATTGCGAAAGATAGGGGCATAGATCTGGATACCATAACACCAACCGGACCTAATGGAAGGGTGACTCTGGAAGATCTGGATAATGCTGAAAGAGAGATGAAACAAAAGGCTGGAGCGCCCAAAACTTCCGGTATAAAGATGGCACCTGTACCGCCAGTAACTGCCAGGCAGGTTGAACAGCCAAAGGCTGCTGAGGCACAGAGCCAGAAGATGCAGGAACCGACTCCTATTAGGGAAGAACCTAAAGTGAGTCCCCCACCACAGCCAAAGGAGCCTGAGCCAGCCCTTCATGTGGAAGAGACCACGAATACATCTGAGGGAGATCAGATCTTCGAACCTCATGGTCTCAGAAGATTGATATTTGAGAAAATGTCAAAATCAAAACAGATCATGCCCCATTTTATGGTTGCGGAGACTGTTGATATTTCAAAACTTACAAAAACCATGAACGATATGAAAGAAAAAGGGACAAAAGTTACTCTAACACCATTCTTTGTGAAAGCTGTAGCAGTGGCACTCACCGAGTTTCCAAAATTTAATGCCCATTATGATGATGCAAATAAGAGATATATATTCAGAAAGGATATTAATATGGGTGTTGCAATAGATACACCATCTGGATTGACAGTAGCTGTTGTAAAAAACGCACTGGATAAATCAGTTGTCCAGATATCATCTGAGATATCCGATCTTGCAAAGAAGGCCAGAGAAAATAAGTTAACCCTAACGGACGTGCAGGATTCAACCTTTACAATATCTAATGTTGGGTCTATTGGTGGATTAATATCAACACCGATCATTAATTATCCGGAGGTTGCCATACTTGCAGTTCACAGATCTACAAAGAAAGGAACTAATTTCGAATCAGGAGATGACAGTACAATAATCTCACTTTCATGCGATCATAGACTTATAGATGGTGCAGATGCAGCCAGATTTATTGTAAAGGTAAAATCATATCTGGAGGACCCCATATCTTTCCTGATAAGGTGATCATATGAAATATGATGCTATAATTATTGGCGGTGGGCCGGGTGGATATTCTACTGCAATCAGACTTGGTCAGCTGGGAAGAAGCGTTTTGCTGGTTGAGAAAAATAAAGTTGGTGGAGAATGTCTGAATTATGGATGTATCCCATCCAAGGCACTTATAGAAATGTCAGAGAGCTTATCCTATCTTAAGACTCTTCCAGGTGTAAGACTCAGTTACAACATTGATATGAACCAGTGGCAGGGATGGAAATGGTCAATGATAAACAGACTTGTATCTGGTGTTGAAACACTTTGCAGGGCATACGGAGTGAAAATAATTAATGGGGATGCCAAAATAGTGGATAAGCAGCATGTGCAGATTGGTTCCGAGACTCATCAATGCGACAGCCTTGTTATTGCCACAGGATCATCTCCAACAAGAATAGATGCTTTCAAGGATGTGATGTACAACAAGGAGATTCTGGACATAAAGACTGTTCCAAAGGATCTAGTCATTATAGGCGGTGGATACATAGGAGTGGAACTTGGAACTGCCTTTGCAAAACTGGGAGCACAGGTAACACTAATTGAAATGCTGCCGAGTATTCTTACAGGTATTGATCCAGAGCTCATAAAGCCTGTAGAGAGGAAGATGAAGGAAATGGGTATTAGGATTCTTCTTTCCGCAAAGGTTTCATCTGTTGAGAAGAAGGATAAATATTTTGTCAAGATGGAATCGGGTGCAAGCATTTCAGCTGAAGCAGTTCTCGTCACAGTAGGCCGGAAACCTAACACTGAGGGATTCGGTCTGGAAACCCTGAAACTTGAGATGGAAAATGGATTCATAAAGACAGATAAGTACAAGATGACAAGTGAAAGAGGTGTATACGCGGTTGGTGATGTATCCACAGGAGGACCGATGCTAGCGCATAGAGCTTTCTATGATGGTAGGGTGGCTGCACATAACATCGCAGGTGACAAAACAACTGTAGATTATTACGCAATGCCAATGGTTGTTTATTCAGATCCAGAAATTGCATTTACCGGGAGTAGAGGACAGAAATCCACAAGATACCCACTTGCGGCAAATGGTAGAAGCCAGGGGCTCAACAGTTCAAATGGATTCTACAGCATATATTATGATGAAGATGGTACTGTGACTGGAGCTGGAATTGCTGCACCTCGTGCTTCCGAGATGATAAGTGAGCTCAGTCTTGCTGTTGAAACGGGTATGAATGTAGAGGATATTGGATCAACTATTCACCCTCACCCAACACTCTCTGAAGGTATACAGGAATCGGCTGAGATAGCGTATGATAAACCTCTCCACTTCAAGCCAATTTCTTGATCTTGGAATACGAGAGTATGAAGAAGTCTGGAATTTCCAGAAAAAACTTCATTTTTTAAGGTATAACGATCTAATAGAAGATACGTTTATTTTTGTTGAACATTCTCCTGGAGTATACACCATAGGCCGGGGTGCAAACCCAGAGAATTATAAGGGTCTAAATCCGATACTCATTGAAAGAGGCGGGGATGTAACCTACCATGGGCCTGGACAGCTGGTAATTTATCCAATTGTTAGAGTTTTTAATGAAAATGAGAGAAAGGATGTTAGATTGTTCGTCCAGACGCTAGAAAAGATAGTGATGAATTCATTCACAGAACTCGGCTATGAACCACATCTTGGAGAAGAACCTGGCATTTGGGTAACTAATTCCCCAAATGGTGACAAAAAAGTCTGCTCCCTTGGAATGAAAATAGATAGGGGTGTATCGTACCATGGACTGGCGGTAAATTATGGAGAAGCGTCCCTTGAAGGTTTCATGAAGATAAGACCGTGCGGACTTGATTCTGAAGTTATGGGGTACCTTGGAATTGAAAAGGATAAGATAATGAATTCAATTCTAGATATTCTCCAATCATCCTACAGAAAACTGGAAAGAAAAAATGAGGAATATTTTATTGATATTCTAAAAAAGGATTTATAGTTTTTAATCTGAGTCTCTAGACAGGAAAAACCCACCTATGAGACCGCCAACTGCTGGTACTATTGCTCCTTCTGCTACAACACTTATTATTGTATGCAATGGGTCTACACCCAGTTGCTGCCTTGTTTCAAGGTAAATTGTCTTTACATTGTTAACAAAGTAGAAATTACCGGTATAACTCATTATATGGTTGATTGTTGAAGGCCCCACATAGTAAGATATCTCAATGACTATGAGGGCTAGAACTATTCCCCCAATCAGTCCTGCTACAAAGCCTCTTAGGCCACCTCGTGATGCAATCCCTCCAAAAAGTCCCGATATGATCCATCCTATTCCCATAAATGGACCTAGAATCAACATGGAGAGAAAGGTTGCAACTATACCTTTCAGCATACTTCCGCTGGATTCATCTGAATCCAACATTCGTCTTTTCATGCTTACTTAAAGAATGCGTCATATATTAATTTTGGTTACGCGTAGAATTATATATTCATAATAATTTATTATATTTTATGTATATATATTTGTCCAGGAAAAGATTCTAATATTAAAATGCAAAATCTTAACATGCAGAATCAACTTATTCAAAAATAGATTATAAAAATCTAAATGAACAGTGCATATCAAATGGTTTTGTTGCGAAATACCTTCATGATTCTGTAAGGGATGCTCAGGTAAATTTAGGCCTTACTTATACTGAAACTATACATGAATGTAGTACCATCCTTCCTGCTGTCTCCTTATGATTTCGATGAACCCACCCTGAGGTGTAGGTGAAACTCCCTTCACAAGATCTGAAGCTTTTATGTTGTTCATTTCCATAGAAGTTTTACATGCCATTAATATAAGCTTTTTTTCTTCCAGCAGAGGCTTTATCATTTCCTCATTTACGGTTGCCACTATGGCACCTTCCAGAAATACCACCTCTATAGTTTCAACATCCTTTAAAACTGCAATGTGAGATCCGACAATATTTCCCATCGGAATTTTATCCTTTTCTGATACCTGTATCACTACCTTCATTGTTACACATTGCAGTACTACGTTATAATATTTCCTTTTTTTAGAATTTATCTTAAATTGAAATCAATATACAACCCTTTCTTCCATGCGATGGAGTCGCCACAATAAGTCAATAATTTATAATTTTCTTTTTTAATAGTATCAGATCAAATTTTCCACTGACTCTTCGTTGTGATCATTTCAGGATCTATTTTACCTCTTTCTGGTTAACAAAATATATCCATGACAACTTCTTTAAGTAGGAGTATCTTCCAAGATCTTTTATGTATTATTTCTTTGATAGAATTGTTATGTTGAACAATTATGTTATTGAAGGTTAGATTATTTAAATATCACAAAACTGAGTATATGTGGCTTTCTAAGAACTGGGTGTTGAACAATTTTGCGAAACACTCTTTATGCTAGAAGATATACTATTATGTTCAATATGAAAGTTAGGAGTAAATTTGATTCCACTGAAATTGGTGAAGTAGAAGATATAAAACTTTCAGAACTTAAGACTGAACATTCCAGTGATTCACGAATGACCCCCTCAAGACTTATAGAAACGATGATTTCTGTTCTTGAAAAGTTTTCCGCATCCGATGAAAGGATATCCATTTTATCTATGGAGACTGGAAGGACTAAACTTTCATGCAAGGAAGAATTACTCAGAACAGTGCAATTAATGAAGTATAATTATGCTCCAAGGTTGATTGAAGTTCTGGGAAGTGAACGCGTGAGAACTGATCAATTCAGGAAGATTACCGCTGTAGTTCCTGATATTTCCATTCCGGTATACACAATGTTCGTTGGAATTGTTGAATCAATTATCAATGGGACAAAACCTATGATTCTCCATAATTCTCAGTGTCCCATAAGCACTATGACGCTCAGTAATGATATATATGAATATCTCAGAGAAACCAGCGAATATATTCTGGATGTTGCTGAAGAAAACTCAATTAGAGCCTTTGATAAGTGGGGTGAAGGAGAGCGAATACTTTTCTATGGTAACACTAAAGATTTTATTGACGTCCAGAAGGCTGTAACTAAGAATAACGTAATTTGGAAGCAGTTTGAGAATGGTGTTAGTATTGTACCGGATAGTAGCCATATGGAAATGGCAACAAACTCAGTTCCTGGAATTTCATATCTTTCTGTATCAAACAGATTTCTCAGGAGTCAGTTATTTCTAGTTTCTGATAAGGAGTACATATTTTTTAAAAACAGGATAATTGAGTTCCTTAAGAGGGATGTAAAAAAGGGATACGGACCGGAGGGTGATATAAACTACTTCAATACACAGGAAGACGCAGAGATGGCAAGGCAATCTGTAAGGAAACTTTTGGAAAATGACTTTGATTATGTTGACGGCCTTCATGAAAGTGTTCATTTACTTGAGAATAGATATGGAGAAAAGATTGTTCCAATGGAACAGATACCTGGCCCGGTTATTGTTCTATATCATTTTAAGAACTTGAAGGATGCAATTGAAAAGGCAATGTCAGTGAAAAACTGCAATTTCATAAATATTTTTACCGATTCCTTCAATGCAGTGGACTTTGCAAAAAGTAGAACTGGTATTGAAATTTTGAGAAATGTGGAGAGCAGTAGAGCACTACTCGTATAGTCCTACTCTTTCTTCATCCTCTTTATTATTTCATCGCCAAATTCTGAGCATTTGAGTGCTCTTATATTTAGTATTCTGGCAAGATCCTGTGTTACCTTCTGATCTTTGTAACATGCAGTTACCGCGTTATCCAGTATGTCCGCAGCTTCTGTCCAGCCGATGTGCCTTAATAGCATGGTTGCAGAAAGGATAAGTGACGTTGGGTTAGCCACATCCATCCCGGCATATTTTGGGGCCGTTCCATGAACTGCCTCAAAAATTGCATATACATCACCTATATTAGCTCCTGGTGCAATGCCAATTCCTCCAACCTGAGCGGCCAGTGCATCGGATATGTAGTCCCCGTTTAGATTTGGGGCTGCAATCACATCATACTCAGCCGTTCTGGTAAGTGCCTGCTGGAACATGTTATCAGCAATTCTATCCTTTATTACGATCCTGTCACCCATTGCGTCTGGATTCTGAAGATATTCATCTTCTGTAACAGTTTGCTGACCAAATTCATTTTTGGCTATTTCGTATCCCCAGTCCTTAAAGGCTCCTTCTGTGTACTTCATTATGTTTCCCTTATGCATCAGGGTAACGCTTCTCCTCCTGTTCGCTATGGCAAATTCGATTGCCTTTCTTACAAGCCTTTGGCTCTTAAACTTGCTTATTGGCTTGATTCCTATGCCAGTATCATCAGTCAGGCTTATACCAAACTGCTGTGATAAAAATTCTCTTACTTTCTTCGCCCCTTCGGAGTCATATTTCCACTCAATTCCCGAATAGAGGTCTTCTGTATTCTCCCTGAATACCACCATATTCATATTTTCTGGATGCACAACTGGCGATGGAACTCCTGGAAAATATTTTACAGGCCTTACATTAGCATACAGATCAAACTGCTGGCGAAGTGTAACATTCAGACTCCTGAACCCCTGACCTATGGGAGTTGTCAGTGGTCCCTTTATGGACACGACACACTTTTCTATCTGTTTCAGTGAATCCTTGGGTAAATGTTCTCCAGTTTTTTCAAAGGCTTCTTCTCCAGCCATTATTTTTTCCCATTCTATTGACCTTTCACCTGAATAGGCTACTTCTATGGAAGCATTTACAGTGTTTATCATGGCTTTGGTAATATCCGGACCGATCCCATCTCCTTCAATGTAACCAATAGTTGCCTTATTGGGTACCTTTAATTTATTATCACTATCTATTGTTATATATGCCATGATTCTATATGCTCACTTTAGATAAATGCTTTTTTTAAGGGTTTTTTCATTTAAAAAGAAATGGTGGGATTTATGTGTGCCCTTATATTAATATTCAATATTAAGATATTAATACCAGCCATATTTCTTCCATATACTGACAATATTTCTGCATTCCATTTCTGCCTCCTTTCTTCTTCCTGTTTTTGCAAGGTAGTGAGCCAGATAGAATCCGTCTGTATTTCTGTAAAAAATGATTCTTTTCATGGCTCTTACTGCAAATTGATCCTTCTGTGCCTGAAGCATATGGAGGTTTTCCTTTAGCGGAAAATCATATCCAAATGCCGCGAAATCCAGCGCACGATCTCCGTAAGCTGAATCACTCCAATCTATTATGCCTCTTATTTTTCTATGATTTTCGGATATTATAACATTCTTCCTGTAAAGATCACCATGAATCAGTCCCATATCCAATTGTTCCATGTCTTCAGAAACTTCGTACCATTTTTCCTTCACTGCACTTAAGAACTTCTCAGGCATTATTTCATTGAGGGAAAGTTTATATTTTTCTATCCTCTCCCCCTGTCCCTCAACCCATTTTTTATAGTTGTAAACAGGCAAACCCGTCCTCCTAACGTCATCTGATCCTATTGTATCCAGAAATGTCCTCAGAGATAGAAAATCGCTGATCAATCCCTTTCCAAGTTTTCTTGCATTGTTTAGATAGTCGCCATGAATCATCCTATATCCACCAAAAAATATGGGATTCGTGTTCAGATAGATATAATCTGGAATGCTGAATGGGCACTTTTGAAGAATCTTTAGAAGATTCACCTCGTTTTTAAGAATTGATTCATTCCCCTTGTTCCTTGGAATCCTAAAAACAATTTCATCATTTACAACTATTACATGATTGTTCCATCCATAATCTAGACTGGAAAACTTGTTTATTCTAATTTCAGGAAAACTGTTCTCTATGAGCTTTATAAAATCTTTATCCAGCATATCTTCCATTCAAAGTTCACCTGTTTTTTTCCTATTCATCCCGATCTATAATTTTTTCCATCATTTCTTAGCAAAGGTAATTAATAGATGAAACAAATTCCATTGAAAAACTATGAGAAGCCTTGTACTTGGATTGCAGTTTGGTGACGAGGGGAAGGGAAAGATAACTGATTTTGTTTCCGGAAAGGATTCAATTATGGTAAGATATAATGGCGGTACAAATGCCGGACATACAGTCGTCACCAGTAAGGGTACATTCAAGTTTCATCTCCTTCCTGCAGGTTCTCTTCGATCTAAAACAATTGTTCTTGGAAATGGTATGGTCATAGATCCTGAAGCACTTATTGCAGAGATTAAGACCATACTACCAGAAAATCCAAGACTGAAAATACTCATAAGTTCAGCCGCTAATGTTGTTACAAAACTTCATAAGGCAATGGACAAGGCTCAGGAGGAGATGCGTGGTGCAAGCAAGATAGGAACCACATCCCATGGAATAGGCCCAACCTATGAAGAGAAATATTCAAGAAATGGTATCAGAATAGGAGACCTGAAGGATATAAATGTTGTCAAACAGAAGCTTTCTCTCATTTCAAGAATGAGGGAATCCGAGCTAAGGGGAACTGAATATCAATCGGAGGAAAAACTAAATCAGCTCGCCATTGAACTTGCTGGCTTCTGGCCACAGGTCAAAGATTATGTAACAAGAACTGAATCATTTCTATTTGACTGCGTGAATAGTGGAGAAGAGATGGTTTTTGAGGGTGGTCACGGAACAATGCTAGACATTGATTTTGGATCATATCCCTATGTTACCTCATCAAATACAATTTCTGGCGCTATACATACTGGTTCTGGAGTTTCACTAAGAAAAATAAGCAGGATAATTGGTGTAATAAAATCCTATACTTCCAGGGTTGGTGAGGGGCCGTTTCCCACAGAGCTAAGTGGAACTGATGCAGACCGTCTCAGGGAGGCTGGTGCTGAATATGGTACAACCACTGGCAGACCAAGAAGAGTTGGATGGCTGGATATTCCTCTTGTGAAGTATGCATCTGAACTAAACGATGTTGATGAACTCTCAATCACTAAACTTGACGTTCTTGGAACTTTTAAGGAAATTTCCATATGTAAATCTTATAGACCGGAAGTAATGAATCCAATGAACGTTTTAATGGGTTACGATATGGCAGAACCTCAATATATACACATGGATAGCTGGGGAAAACTTAAGGAATCTGAGATCGAACATATTGTTGAAACTGGTTATAAAAGTGTGCCACCCGAGATGAAGAATTACATTGAAACAGTAGAAACGCTATGTGGAAAGCCGGTAAGGATCATATCTATAGGAAAGATAAGGGAGAGCACTATAATAAAGAAATAATTATTTTTTTACACCAATGAAGAAAACTAAATCCATATAAGAAAATTTTTTAAAAACATTTTACCCTCTTCGTTTCAATAAATTGAGAATGTTTGCATGGAAAAATGCTCTACAATAAAAAGATAAATTAATACATTAACCATTATACGGAAATCGTAGTAGAAAGTTGCTGAAATGCTTCCGTGATGATGTAAGATTCAGGAACTTTCTTTGTATGGAATTTGATATTTAAAGAGGAAAATAATTGACCACAATAGAGGATAGAATTAAGGAGATAGAAGAAGAGATTCATAAAACTAAATATAACAAGGCAACAGAATCTCATATCGGTCTTCTTAAAGCCAAGATGGCAAAACTCCAGCTTGATGCTGAAAAAGCCGGACATTCTGGTGGAAAGGGTGGGTTTTCCATCCCGAAATCTGGAGATGCTTCCGTGGCTCTGGTTGGTTATCCAAATGTTGGAAAAAGCAGTCTACTTAACGCAATTACAGGAACAGAAAGTGAAGTAGGAAATTTCGCATTCACAACCCTCACAGTAATTCCAGGCACTCTAAAATACAAGGGTACACAGATTCAGATCCTCGATCTTCCAGGAATCATAGATAATGCAGCCCTGGGGTCTGGCAGAGGAAGAGAGGTGTTAAGTATGGTTAGAGCAGTTGATCTTATTCTGCTTATATCTGATGTGGAATGCAAGGGAATGGACAGGATCATAGAGGAACTGAGAAAATCAGGTATAGTGATAAACAGGAAGAAAAAAAACATTTCAATGAAGCGCATGAATACAGGTGGAATAAAGATAAGGAAACCTAGGAGCCTTGAGCTGAATGAAGATAGAATTAAGGCAATTGCCAAGGAATTCAAGCTAACAAATCTTGAACTTTACATAAGGGAGAATATAACTGACGATGACCTTATTGATTTTTTCAGGGGAAATGTTGTCTATATACCGGCACTTGTAGTCATTAATAAGATAGATATGCCTCACGATGAAAGTAAGATAGATGCAATGAAAAGATATGGTAAGGTAATAAGAGTATCTGCATCATCAAAGGTAGGAGTTGATGAACTAAAGGAGGCACTCTATGATGAGTTGAATCTTGTAAGGGTATTTCTCAGGAATAAGGCAGGAGTTATTGACTTTGAAAGACCCCTTGTTCTTACAGAGGGCGCAACCATAAGGGAAGTTTGCAGGAAGATAAGCAGGGAGATGATTGAATCTTTTAGATATGCTATAATAACCAGTGAATCTGCAAAAATAAGGGACATGAGGGTTGGCCTTGACTACGGTGTATCAGATGGTGATATTGTTACCGTAATCAGCAAATTCTGATATTCAACCATCACAGCAATTGATCAGTCAAATTAAGAAATATAGCCATTCCCGTCCTTAAACATCAAAAAATAATCAGATCATATGATGTAAAGGTTTAAAGAAACTCAATCGGATTTTACGACAAATTTATAGCCAGATTCTTTTAGTCTTTCAAGAAGTATATCGAGATGATCCTTGTCCCGGACATTAATACTGAACCGAATATTCTGGTAACCTACCGGCGTATCCTGAGAAAGGTTATCCACTTCTGCATGAAATATATTTGCTCCTGACGCGGATATGGAGGATGTAATTTTCTGAAGTGTTCCAGGCCTGTCAGGTATCTTACACTCAATCCTTACCAATCCTAGGTCTATTTCCATACTCTTGAATATTATTTTTGAAAGAAGGAGGAGGTCAATATTTCCTCCTGAAACTACCAGTACTGTAGGTTTTCCTTTTAAGTCTATCTTTCCTGAAATAATGGCAGCCAGTGGTGCTGCTCCTGATGCCTCCACTACTATCTTCTGCCTCTCAAGTAACTTGAATAATGCATATGCCATCTGTTCATCGTTAACGCTGACTACATTATCCACATATTTCCTGATCAGTTCAATATTCATGTCCCCTGGATTCTGGACAGCAATTCCATCTGCTATTGTGAATCCTCTTGAACCAACTACTGGTCCACCTGAAAGATTCTGAATTACTGCATCACAGTTCTCGCTCTGCACTCCGTAAACCCTGGTTGTTTTTCCTGATTCCTTTATTGCCATTGCTATACCAGATATGAGTCCCCCACCTCCCGTCGGCACAATCACATTTTCAACCTCTGGCAACTGTTCAATGATTTCCAGACCAATGGTGCCCTGACCTGAAATTATGAACCTGTCGTTGAATCCATCTATGAATGTTCTGCCTTCGCTCAGTGCGATCCTCTTTGCCTCCAGATATGATTCCGCGTAACTATCACCACGAAGAAGTATTTCTGCACCGTAGTTCCTCACAGCGTTAATCTTAGCACTTATTGTGTAGGAAGGCATTACTATTTTTGAACTTATTCCACTTGCCCTGGCAGCAAAAGCTACCCCCTGCGCATGATTTCCAGCGCTGCAGGCCACAACACCGGCGGTCTTTTCTTTTTCGGTGAGCATACTTATCTTGAAAAGCGCACCTCTGGATTTAAATGAGCCTGTCTTCTGAAAGTTTTCGAGCTTCAGGTAAATAGGTGCATTGAACATGTCTGAAAATGTTTTTGAATACATGAGTGGAGTAATCTCTGTTTTTCCCCTGAGGAATTTTCTCGCATCCTGTATGTCCTGAAATGTTGGCATTTGTTTACTTTCTGACATACTACGCCTCACCTTCAGGATCCATCAACCTGTTGAATAGGCTTAGAGAATCCCTGAGAATGGTTTCACAGTCTTCAGAGAATAACTTGATTTTGAGTAGCTGTTCTTCACTGTAGGAGTTATTATTCATGTATTTCAGATTTATTCTAACATTTAGCAGTGCAGAGTCAGCGGCGGCTTTGGCCATGATGAGACCTGCTGCGGCGTCTGATGATGCGTTCCTGTTTCCTATTTTCAGTAACCTGCTGTTAAGCCTCATTGCTCTCTGGCAGTTCATTGCTATCTTCCATGGGCTCCTAATTGCATCTCTCATTGCCCTGTCCATTGCTTCCTTTCTGATCCTTTTTTCCTCATCGTTAGATTTAGGGAGTTTCCTTGCTGCACCAATCCCATTAAATGATGCCGTATCCTCCTCTATTCCTGCCATTAGTAGCTCTTTTACTTCAATCATTTCATTTGTTATTCGGCGAATTTCTTCCTGCTGGTCTTCGTAACCTTTCTTCCCTTCAGTTAAACGAGAAACCATCAAACCGAGAGAGGCAGATACTGCTCCTACAAGTGCAGCTGCAGATCCACCACCTGGTGCAGGGGATGAGGATTCAAGTTCTCTCATAAAATTATTTAGATCAATCATTCCCACACCTTCTTTTCAAATATCTGATTTGACTTGAAGCTATTCATTCTCATGTAGAATCTTGAGGATTCTATAATTGCATCCAGAGGGATTAGACCGATAACTTCTGACTCCATTATCTCTATACCATACCTTGATGCTTCAAGTCTCACCATTTCATATGCTCTGTATACGGGAGTTTTCTTGTAATTTGTTAGGTTCATAGATATCTGGACACATTTCTTGTCTTCAAGATAAAATGCCAGAGCCTTTACGAAACTAAGTCCGCCATCTTTAGCCCTCAGAGCCTTTGCTATTTTCTTTCCAATTTCCATGTCCTGAGATCTTAAATTAACATTGTATGCTACCAGAAAATCTCTTGCTCCAATAATAGATGCTCCAGCCTTGCTTAATTCAAGAGGACCGAAATCCGGTATATAATCTCCCTTTCCAATCTCTGTCTTCAATTGCTCATACTGAAAATTCTTGTGCCTTATATTCTCAAGATTCTTTCTATTTTCCGCTAAAGCAGCATCCGAGTACAGGAATACCGGGATTTTCAACTCTTCTCCAACTCTCTTTCCTAACTGATTTGCAAGGTCTACACATTCCTTGAGTGAAACCTCCGACACAGGGATGAATGGAATAACATCAGCCGACCCAAAACGGGGATGCTCTCCCTGATGACTGTCCATATCTATTAATTCAGATGCTTTTCTGATTCCCCTGAAAGCAGCTTCCACTGCATACTGAGGTTCGCAGGTAAATGTAACAACGCTTCTGTTATGACTTGCATCCATTTCCATATCAAGAATTTTAACATTTCCAACGGAGGCAATTTCCCTTGTGATTGCTTCTACTTTTTCTCTATCTCTGCCTTCACTAAAATTTGGAACACACTCCACTATCTTCATAATACCCACATACAATTGAGGAAATTAAATTAACTCTACTATTATATCACCTTATTCTGCCACAATAATGAAATGTTCAAAATTTACGCCTGAAATACAATTTTTGATTTAAGAATAATTGATAAATTTTATCTGATACCTTATATCCACTTAGGTTTATATTTTAAGAATTTCACTTTGTACAGCATGCCTTAACCCTTCAATCATTAAATTCACAGGCAGACTGGGGTAATTTTTTCTCATGAATTTAGCTGCATACTCTGTGTTTACTGGAAGATGAATGAAACCGCCTTTTATGTTTCTCTTTCTGCATTCTCTAAGTATTATGAACAGTGCATTGTTACACAGATAAGCTCCTGCTGAAAAACTCATTTCTGCCGGGATTCCCATAAAGTTCAGTTCGTCAACCAGAGATTCCACATGCAGCATGGAGAACATACCATCGGGAAAGCTTTGATCTATCTTTTCACCATTTACTGTTTTTCCGCTGTTGTCAGGATTTGTAGAATGTTTATAATTCATTCCTATTTTTTCAATTGACATTTTAGATCTACCAGCTGCCAATCCGGTGCCAATTATCAGAACGGGATTGATCTTATCAATTGCCTCAACGAGTCTAGATTCTATTAAAGAATAATCTACGGGCAATACCTTTCCGTGATATTCAATATTGTCTTCGATTCTTCCATCAAAATACTCCGCTAATATTTTAGACGGATTATCTGTGAATTCAAGAAATGGCTCAAACCCTGTTATCAAAACTTTATTATTCACTATTATGTAGTGTTATCATGAATATTATCTTCTCTTTCTGTGAGTTACACCCTACTAAATGATTAAACTGTCAGTTATATTCTCTATCCAATTACACTTCTATTCATGAATTACTCTTCTCCTTGTTTTAAGTTTATATCTAAGATTTTGTAATGGTATAAGATCCAACATACTAAAATAATCCAATTAATGCACAAGTGAATGGGTATAGATCTATCTATTTGAGTTAGAATTGTTTCATATATGTGGATTAAAGTTCAATTATTTATCTAAGAGAATGAAAATTATACATCAATGTTCGGAAATTTTAATTAACTCTTTTTCTATGGTATGTAGGATTTCAATGCGTAAAAATATAGTTATTATTGGGCTCATTCTACTTATCGTAGGAGTGGCTCTTTTCTATGCAGGAGGAGACCTTGGAATTTCAGGAATTGCCACTTCTCCAACGTTTACCGAAAAAGGAACTTCCAAGTGGGAGAGTTCCAGCATTAATGTTTCATCTGGTCAGTTGCTTGTGCTTACTTCAAATAACAGCAAAACGGCTCTAATTCCCAGCAGTGATGCGAGTGTAGTCACTTCAAGCAATGTTGACAAATATGAGGTTAATGGTTCTACCACCACTACGTCTGGTGTAACAACAATTGAATATACCAGTATAACTCCCGGAACATATGTTATTGTTACATTTGGAACTTATCAGGCGAAGGTTACAATGATTAAAAAATCCATTGATTCACTACTTGTATCACTTCTTCCTGTTTTACTCGGTGGTGTTTTAGGGTTCGTTGGATTTATAGTACTAATAGTTGGATTAGTGTTAAAGAAGAAACAACTACCTCCTAATCCAGATATGACGTATTAACCAATTTTTAAAAAAATCATTTACTTTTTATTGCCGACTCAATCTAAATTAAATAAACATAAATTAGTTAAGGCTTAAGTCTGGTTTTATATTTGATAAAGTCTGGAAATAAGTTCATATCAAAATTTTTTAAATTTACAGATGAGACGATTTATTGAGAATACCTGTTTATGTATGATGAACAAAACAGTAGTTTGTATTTCTATATGTACATCTAAAAGTGTTATACAAATGTTCTCGGATTTTTTCCTATTGATAAAATAATTAAAAAGAGTTGTTCCTTTCCCTTCGTTCCTGAGAATCTGGAAGGGTTAGAAGTTTATAGAAAAGTGAAGTGAATATCCAGATTATCGATATTGCAACCCACAGTGCATTAGGTATTATAAATATAGACACTACGAAAATTGCTATGGGAAGAAAATAAAGAATAATTCCTGAAATAAACTCTTTCCAGTTCATCTGTTCATCCGAATAATGAACTCAGGCCAGCCATTGCATCTTCTTCGTTTGCTTCAGGCTTTTCCTCTTTCTTCTCTTCCTTCTTTTCCTCTTTCTTTGCAGGTGCCTGTGATGGAGCAGCGGCTACAGGTGCAGCTGCTGCGTGCTTTATTACATCCTCAATATTCACGTCCTTAAGACTTGATACTAAAGATTTCAGTCTTGCCTCATCTGGTGTTACACCAGCGTCCTCAAGCACCTTTTTCAGTTTTTCCTCATCTACTTCTTTTCCTGCTGCATGAAGCAACAGGGCTCCGTATATATATTCCATTCTTTTTACCTCCTTTATCCGAACAGGGCTCCAAACCCTGCAGCCCCATCCTCTTCCTTGGGCTTTTCTTCCTTTGTCGCTTCCTTTGTTTCCTCGGGTTCTCCCTCGAGTTCATTCTGTAATGCTGAAGCCTGCGATACAGCCTTCAGAATGAAAGATGCCATGTTGTTCTCGTCTACGAAATTGGCTTCCATTGCGAGTGACTCTGCCTGAATTCTTGCCTTCACTATTAATTCTGGCATTATTTCCTTCACAATGAATGTTATGTCAGTTGCAAGTACCTTACCCTGCGAGAATGCAGATGCAATATCAGCCATTACCTTTTCTGGTGTCAGAGACATGGCTTCTCTGTCAAATATGATGCCATCTTCATATGCAGAGACTACATCGAGACCTACATCCAGGGGCAGAATTTCAAGTTTTTCAAGGATCTTTGCCTTTTCTTTTGATATTTTGTCCCCTTTCTTGACAAATAGCATTTCCTTCTTTATTACTATCTTTCCCTTTTCGATAGCTGCCTGCAACCCAACTTTCTGAAACTCACTGATCATTGGGCCAGGTGGGAAATTTGTATCCTTAGCTGGCACAACTATATCCTCTTCTGCAATTTCTCCGCCCCTTGCAGCTGATTTTTGCCGGTTCTTTTCCAGTTTTGAGTATAACTTTGCAGGTGAATCTAATGTTGTTACAAGTGCTATCTGACCGCCCACAAATTCCTTTAGTTTTTCTATATTTTTCTTTCCTGCCTTTTCCAGGGCTTTTTCCAGAAGTGTTCCTCTTACCACTCTTATGGTTGCCTCTCCCTTCAGTGCTCTTCTAATCCCCTGCAACTGTTTATTTCTTATACCTTTGATACTTACAAATGCAGTCACTGGACTTTCCGAGATTGTGGATGCAATATGATCAACCAAATCAACTTTCCATTGAGGTGTAACTGTCATCACAAATCACCTTCATCTATCTTAACAGCCTTACCCATTGTTGTTTTTATATATATGCTGTCGATGTTCCCATAACCTTTTTCAAGATGGGCTGTGATTCGTTTTATGACTTCTCTCACATTATCAGCTATATCCTTCTCTGGCATTGTCTTCATTCCAACGGGTACGTGGAATGTTCTCTTATCCCTGCTCCTTACTCTCACTGTTTTTTTGAGTGAGACTATGAGACTGGAAGGATCCTGACTTGGGGGCACAGCTCTTGGGATTTTACCTCTTGGACCAAGAACCTGACCAAGTGATCGTCCAATTGTAGTCATAAGATTAGCTTCCGCAAGGAAGAAATCCGCCTGGTTTACTATTTTCTTGAACCCTTTCTTGTCTTCGGCGAATTTGGATAGATCCTCTGCGCCAAAAACGTAATCGGCTGTATCCTTCACTTTTCCCCTCATCTCTTCACTTCCAAATAAGGCAACCTTGATCTCCTTTCCCCTTCCCTTGGGAAGTGAGATCTCATCGTTAATTCTGTTTTTAGGATTGCTTAAATCAACCCCTTTCAGGTTAACTGAAAGATCAAGAGATTCTGTAAATTTCCTCTCCTTTGACTCTTTTAATGCTTGTTTCACTTTTTCTTCTATTGACATATTTCCCTCCTGAGGCTTTGCCGCAGTAAAACGGGATTGTTCTACTATAGCTTCTTTATCCCCTATTGAAATGTGGAATTAAATATTTTCCCTTATTCTATCTTTATTTCTCCGCTAATAATCAATTTCTGGACATCTCTTGCATCCTTTCCATCCACTTTTATTCCTGATGAAAAAGCAGTTCCCAGAACCTCGAGCACTGCTCCCTTAAGATCGTTTGCCATCATAGAATCTTTCTTTGCCAGAGCGACCTTCTTGATTTGTTCCAATGTAGCATCACCTGCTGTTACTTCCTTTCTTTTACCTGAAGCGACCTGAATTCCTAGTTCCTTCTTCAGCAGAGCAGATGTGGGTGGAACTCCTACCTTGATCTCGTATGTTTTCTTTGCTGCGTCTGTAACAGTTAAGATTATTGGAACCTGCATTCCTGCGAAATCTTTGGTCTTCTCATTGATTTCCTTCACGACCTGTCCCAGGTTAAGTCCCAGAGGGCCTAGAGCTGGACCAAGAGGTGGTCCTGTGGATGCTTTGCCTCCTTCAACCATTGTTCTTACTTCTTGTGCCATGATAATCAAAGGGTATATGTGTTTCATTTTAATACTTTTTTACTTTTACCATGTGTGGAAGTAAATATTGTAAACGGGAGGAAGGAAAATCAATTTTCTAAAAACCCAAAAATTCTCATAGATATATACAGATCAACAACGACCATGCCGCTGATGCTTAAGAAAGGCGCGAGTAAGATAATTCCAGTAAGTTCAGTATCTGTCGCAAAGAAAATGAAAAATGAATATCCTGATTACATTATTGCCGGTGAAAGGTACGGGTTCAAGGTTCCCGGCTTCCAGATGAGTAACTCCCCCTATGAGGTTATGAATACAGATCTGGATGGAAAAACAATCATTTTTACATCAACAAATGGAACAAAGGTTCTGAATAAAATAAAGGATTCTGAAGTGATTTTTATCTGCTCCTATGCCAATGTCTTTGCAACACTACCCTTCCTTAAGAATTTCAGTGTTATCGAGGCTGTTCTTTCAGGGAGACCAGATGGCTATGCAGATGAGGATTATTACTTTGGAATGTTTGTTAAAACATATCTGGAAACTGGAAAAGATCAGTTTGATTATTACATAGAACAGACCAGGAAGGGACAGGGTACAAAAAGACTTAGCATGATAGGTGGAAAGAAAGATGTCGAGCTATGCCTTCAAAGAGATCTGGTTCCATTTCCAGTTATTTTTCAAAATGGAGAGATTATCAGAAAACCTCAGGAATGAAGTTAAATTCTTTTCCATTTCTTTCCCTGGCTGAATCAAGTATTATCATCTCGGCGAATCTCAGTTTTTTTTCCTTATCTCTGCTTCCATATTTGCTGACTGGAGTCCTGAAATCGAAGCCGTCCAGTCTAATGGTCTGAGCTTCAAGAAACTGTGCCAGTTTAACTGCTCTATCACCATCTGTAAACCCATGTAGATTTAACAGGTTTTCTGTTTTGCTAGACTGGCATGTGCCAAGAAAATCTCCTTCAAGCGCTGGGACGAACTCCATTATTCTCTTTATGTTGTCTCCGTGGGCATGTATGCAAAGTACTGTTCCATCTTTCCAGCAACTCATGATCCTTTCGAGGTTTCCATCTAGATCTGTTACAATTATATCAGGTACAAAATTTTTGAACCGGTCTATGGCAGAATCCGCGACAACAGATACCACACCTTTTTCTTTTCTTTCTATTATTTTCCCTGCTGGTCCGTATATGATAAAATTACCATTTCTGAACGAATTAATTCTTTTAATGAATGTTACCTGATGAATTGCCATTGCACTCAGAACTTTTGTAGAAGTATAATCTGATTTGCAGTCTATTACAAGCTCCCTGCAGATTCTTTCGTATAGGTCTTCCCACTGTATCATGTCTGATCTTTACTTGTGTAACTTCCTGATCCAAGAAAGGCTGTCCTTTTTCTGTGTACTGCTGCTGTTACCAGTGCAACAACTATTCCGACCATAATTATGATTAAAGACTCTAGCGCCTGATTAAACCCAACATATTTCAGTGAATATCTCAGGTATCCAAGTATCCCAAGAATCAGAAGTTCTGCCGATAGAGAAAATGAAACAGCGTAAAAAAGGGTATCAGATCTTGGAGATCCGCCGATGTAGATATCTGCTATCTTGAATAATGCTCTTGTCACGATCGAAACGTAGACCCATAACCCAAATATCTGAAGAAAATAAAGTATTCTGTCAAGAGGGAGCATCTTAAGATCATAGAGTATGGAATATGTGGACGCTATACCAACAAGGAATATTCCAATGGAAACTATTGTTGATATGAACATTACTCTGGCTTCCTCTGAATATGCTTTAACCTCGTTTAAAACCTTGTCAATCCTTGTTCTAATATCAAAGCCACGCTCTGTGAAATAACCTCCAAGAACTACTATAACAAGCGTGTAAGCGTACAGGGAAGGACTTGTTGTCAATCTTCCAGTCAGGTCGAAGAATGCCACAAACGAAAGAACAGCTATACCATATACAAGAAGGATCAGACCGACGGGAATGAAGATTTTCTTAAGCAATTTCTTGTCTTTCATTGCCTTAACAATATAATAGTAAAGTGATTCTATATTCTGATTGTGCCTTACAATTATATGCTTAACATATCTAATTTTTGTCCTAGAGAGAATTAGTGGAATTACATAATCATCCTCTGCACCATCTGATATTAGAATACAATCTGAATATTTTCCCTCGGAGAATACATCATCAAGCTGCTTTGAAATAATCTCGTCTGATTTTTCTCCCACATCATCATCACCTGTAACAAGAGATATTTCAACATCTTCCCCTCTTGACTGCAGGTCTTCATAATGCTTAAGAGCACCAAAAAGAGCGTTTGCATCAGAATCTTCTGGGTCAGCGGTTATAAGCTTTACCGCTGCATTATAGCACTGGGAATAACCTACTACCGGTCCCTTAACACCGGACTTTTCTCCGTAATCATTATCCCTGTCTATATTCAGAATTAGAGTGGTCATTGCCCCTTATCTGCATGTATAAGAATATACTTAAATTTATGTGTAAGATAATTTACTTTGTTACGTAATAACCTGCACTTTTTTGCCTTGCAATCCTCTTAACATAGGATTTGTTTAGCAATTCTTGAAGAGCAGCATTAACAAGAGCCTTACCAAGATTTGAGGCTTTCATTATGTCATCTGCAGTCTTCAGTTTGTCTTCTGATACTGCGTTTATTTTTTTCAGTGCATCGTAAACCTTTTTTGCGTTTACTGATAGTTCATCCATTTTATTCCCATTGAGATAGATATTATATCTATTTATTTTTTATTGATATTATTCACTAATTCTTATTGCATGATGTGCCCTTGTCGGATTTCATGTTTACTGACTTTATCTTCATTTTTTCTAACTTATGAAGTTTATATTAGTCATCTGTCGAAGCCATATTTAACAATTTTTAAATATCTTTGAAATTTTAACCCTAAATATGGGAAAATACGGAATAGTAAGTTATGGGAGTTATATCCCAAAATACAGGATCAAACCTGATGAAATAGCAAGGATCTGGGGTGAAGATCCGGAGAATATAAAGAATGGTATTTACATTCTAAGTAAATCTGTTCCGTCTCCAGATGAAGATGTAGCAACAATATCTGTTGAGGCTGCAAGGACGGCATTAAAACGAGGAGGTCTCAGGGGAGAACAGATAGAAGCTATGTATATAGGATCAGAAAGCCATCCCTATGCAGTAAAACCAACTGCAACAATTGTGTCTTCAGCAATAGGAGCAAATTTCGACATGTTTGCAGCAGATTACGAATTCGCCTGCAAAGCAGGCACTGCAGGGATGCAAAATGTCCTTGCAATGGTGCAATCAGGAATGATAAAAATGGGAATGGCTATTGGTTCTGATACCTCTCAGGGTGCACCTGGTGATGTATTAGAATATTCAGCATCAGCTGGGGGAACAGCCATGATCATAGGGAATGAGAACGTTGCCGCAGAGATTAAATCAACCCTTTCTGTTACTTCAGACACACCAGATTTCTGGAGGAGAGAAGGGCAGCCATATCCAACTCATGGAGAGAGGTTTACAGGTGAACCGGCCTATTTCAAACATGTTGTATCTGCAGGAAAGGAGATGATGGCGAGAATGAAAACCAAACCTGAAGACTACGATTATGCAGTGTTTCATCAGCCAAACGGTAAATTCCCTACCAGGGCGGCGAAATTGCTGGGATTTGAGGAAAAACAGTATAAGGAGGGTTTGCTCACTCCTTACATAGGAAACACATATTCTGGAGCCATGATGGTTGGACTTTCAGCCATACTTGATGTTGCCAAGGATGGCGATAGAATACTTGCTGTATCATTTGGTTCAGGGGCAGGTTCTGATGCGTTTCACATCGAAGTGAATTCGGAAATAGAGAATCTGCATAAAAGAGGTGCAGTAACTGTAAGGGAGTTGCTAGAGGATACAATATTCCTTGATTATGGAATGTATGCCAAATTTAAGAAGAAATTAATACTGGGTGAAGACGTTGAGTAAGGGTGTTTACATAATAGGAGCTGGAGAAGCAAAATACGGAGAATTGTGGGATCGATCACTGAGAGATATTGCAGTGGAAGCGGGGCTAAAGGCTGTTGAAGATGCAGGGATTAGAACAAGAGATCTTGGGGCCATTTATATGAGTAATAGCCTTGGAGGAGATATAAGCAGACAGGAACATTTAAGCGCACTGATGTCAGATCAGGCAGGGGTATCTTCGGAATACATCCCATCGATGAGAATCGAAGCTTCGACTGCATCCGGAGGTGCAGCCATAAGAGAAGGATATCTGGCAATCAGATCAGGTGAGTATGATACTGTAATGGTAGGAGGAGCGGAAAAAATGACAGAACTATATGGAAACGAGAATATTGACATAACCTCCTCCATTCTTGACAGGGAATGGGAAGCATTTGAAGGTGGAACTCCTGCTGCTTTAGCTGCCCTTTCTGCTAGAAAGTACCTGAAGGATTTTAACGTTTCTAAGGACGTTCTTGCAAAACTGTCAGTAAACGACCATCTAAATGCAAGTCTTAATGAGAATGCACATTTCAGGAATAAGATAACGATTCAGCAGGCTCTGAATGCTACGCTGATTGCTGAACCCCTCAATCTAATGGACTGCGCACCTCTAAGTGATGGTGCATCAAGTATTATACTTGCTTCTGAAGAATATGTCAAAAAACATTCCATAGATGGTGTTAAGATTTTGTCATCTGCTATGTCTCAGGGTCCATTTGCACTCCACAGCAGGGAATGCCTCTACACAGTTGAACCTACCAAGCTGGCGGCAAGAAAGGCACTTAAGGATGCAAACCTGAAGAACTCCGATATGTCTTTTGTTGAAATCCATGATTCGTATAATATTTACGGGTTGATGGCTCTTGAAGATCTGGGCTTTGCTGAAAAAGGGAAGGCAAAAGATCTGATCGAAGAGGGTATAGCTCTTAATGACAGATTGCCGGTTAATCCATCTGGAGGTTTAAAAGCTAAAGGATTTCCCTATGGTGCAACTGGTGTTGGCCAGGCAGTTGAGGCATATTTGCAATTAAAGGGTAAAGCAAACAAAAGGCAGGTCAAAGATGCAAAAAATGCTATGATACATAACATGGCAGGTTCAGGAGTTGCATCTGTTGTTCATATACTGGGGGTGGAATAAATGGGAGAATTATCAAGAATGTGGAGAGAGAGCCCAAACAGATATAGATTACTTGGAAAGAAGTGTGGCAATTGTGGTAGGATATATTTTCCCTCAAGGGACATTTGCCCTGTGTGTCACAGAGATTCTATCGGGAAAATGGTTGATCACGAGCTTTCAGGTGATGGTGAGATATTTTCGTTTACCATAGTACACGAAGCACCACCTGCATTCTCACGACAAAAACCATATGTTCTGGCGTTGATCAAACTGGATGAGGGTCCTATGGTCACAGGTCAGCTTGTAGATGTGGGAAATGCAGAGGTAAAGGAAGGGAAAAGGGTTAGAAAAGTTTTCAGGAAAATAGCTGAAGATGGAAAAAGTGGAATAATCTATTACGGCTATAAATTTGTACTTGCCTGATCCTTAATTTACTAATTTTAATTCTTTTAATTTATTCATTACCTCTTCAGTGTGACCCTTTGGTGATACTTTGGGATAGACATAAACTACCGTTCCTTTGCTGTCCACTATGAAAGTTACTCTTTTTGCAGACCTTTCACCAAGTACGCCAAACTGTTCGCTTATTTTCTTACTGCTGTCCACAAGCAACGGAAAATTCAGGTTGAATTTTTCCTCGAACTTCTTGTGAGATTTCTGATCATCCACTGATATGCCAAATACATTGACTCCCTTTTCCCTGAACTGTGAAATGTTATCCCTGAATTCACATGCTTCCACTGTACATCCGGGCGTATCGTCCTTTGGATAGAAATATATAACTGCAGGCTTTCCCATAATTTCTTTTGTTCCCATGCTTTTTCCATGCTGATCTAATGTTTCGAATTCCGGTATTTTTGAACCAACTTTCAATAATTCTGCCATAATCTAGTAAGGATTGTTTCAATAAATACCTTTCTAACCCCGTTTCACTGGGTGCATGGGTTTTTGGCTGGTGACATGATTATATCGGCGGCTGGGCCTTCTCTTGATACCTTTAGCTCCTCTGTTGATTTTGTTGCTATGCCCACTGCAATAAACCTGCCTGTTGGGTCCTTTACGTAGACAAGGCTTCCCGGTCTAATGCTTTCACCTATCTGGGTTATTCCCTTACCAAATAGCTTAGCTCCATTCAGAATGTGTGGCACTGCACCATTATCCACTGTCACAGACGAAATTTCAGGTTTTATTGCATTCAGAAGATCAATTGATGGGAGGAGTCTGTCCTCTTCGTAGGCAATGAACCTTCCACCAATTGAATAGCATTTCTTTCCCTTATGCTCTTCAACTTCTATGTTAGAATTGGAAAAAAAATCTGCCCAAAGATTATTTTCCCTCAACTTTTCAAAAAAAATCTTCATATCTTTCTTTGACAGGACGTGACGTGCCATGATTCACCTTATTATTTTGGATATCTCCTGAAATGTTGCATCAGGGTTGTTCCATGGGTCCTTTATAATCCTGGTTACATATTCCATTATCATCCTTCCTTTAACCACTGCATCACTAGATATCTTCCATGACTGGCTCCTGTTAAGCTTGTAAATTTCCTGTATGCAATACGCAACAGCCTGACTGTCAGTCTCCTTCATGGACATTTTTGATATGTAATCTGTTAGTGATTCTGGTTGCTCTGTGATGCTTATTGCTATAAGATCTGCCAGCTGTGATGATGGTGTCGACCATGACTTCAACTTCATTCTTTCCTCTGTTTCTTCCAGCTTTATAGCCCTGTTAAGTCTGTCAAGAATCTCTACTGGATTTCCTTTCATTACATCCCTGTGTTTCTGTGTTGCTCCAGGATAGAGTTGCTCAACTATCTGTTCCCCAATTTCAGGCCAGACAGTTTCGTATAGTTTTCTGGTGCTGGCATCGTCAATGTATATACCCTCTCCTGATGGCCATAGTTCCGATATAACCTTTTTTTCTCTTTCAGAAATGTCTATTTTTGATAGAAAAGCATTGATGTCTGGAAAAGCTTCTGTTCCAATGAGAAATAGTCCTGATGATTTTGCAAGATTTCTCCTTTTTGATACAATCTGCTGAAAGAAGTCGGAATCTGTCATTCCTCCAGATATATAGCTCGCAAAAATGCTGCTCTCTGACTTGTCTGAAAATCTTGAAAGCTTTGAGATTTTGAATGAGATTAGCTGCATTGGGTCCTTGCAGAGAATGTATTTGAATATCTTTGTAGGTGTATTTATTTTAGACATTGAACCACACAGCAAAAGTGGAGAACCAAAGATGTACAGTTCCGTATAATCATCCCCTGTTCCAACCTCTAAGAGTCCTGTACTTTGTTCTATGGAATATGAGATATTTTCTTCGTTTAGAATGTTCTCAATAAACTTTGATTCTGGTGGTGTGCTCCTGCAGGTTGCCCGGTAGTATGATCCTGCTGAATATATTACTGCCTTCCCTGATGATACTATACGTGAAAAACTCAGCATTCTGAAGACGTCATGCTTTTCGTTCTGGATGCCAGCGAGTACATATTGGTCAGTGTCTCCCTTCTTGAAAAACGTGGCAGTCCCATGGGGTGTTTTAAGCAGCCCAGAGAATGATAACTCATCATCATCAATTGCCCTCTTTGTTTCAGCCAGCCCCCTGAGAAATTCGTCATGAGATTTTGCAAATTTTAGGAGATCAACCTCTCCGTTAAGTTTTTTTTCATATGCGGTGAAAGGGCAGAACATGACTTTATCAAGACAGTCGGGAACTAAGGTTTTTGGATGTTTCAGCGTTTCCTCAATATTTCTTATCCTTGCTTCGTTTCTCTCTCTTGATTCCCGTTTATAGCTCATTGCTTCTTTCCACTTTCAATTACCCTAATATCCTCTGCCTTGACCTTTACGGGAATTAGCATAGCAGACTCTATAAACTGAACCGTCACTTCTTCTTTTTCATGGTCGATATTCATGATTCTGGCCTTTTCTCCCTTAAATGGCCCCTTTACAAGTTCAACGAATGATCCCAGTTCAAGACCTGCAACCGCAGGCTTTGGAGTGAGTTGTTCCTGTATCTCCTCTATATTTATTGCTCCTTCAACAACACCCTTGAAATTCCTCATTGACCTTCCAAGATATGGTATTCTATCAGGGTGCATGGTTTCCAAATAAAAGTATCCCCTCAACTCGTATGGAGACATTATTGCCATTATTTCCCTCTTTGCCGTGGGATTAAGAACAGTTCTCTCCTCTAGATCCTTTTCATCGGAATTTAGGAGATTTGTGGCAACCTCAAGTTCCTTGCCAACATTTGTTTTTACGGCAATTATTACTGGTTTGAGGATGATACTGTCTGTGAAATTTGCAGAGTGGATTCCATCTTCAGATGCTATCCTTATGCGTACCGTAACGCTGTCACCTATACTTCCCCCCTTAGGTGAATCAATGGTAAACATCATTTCTCTTACCGCATGTCCCTCAAGCTCAAGCTTCTTCTCGAATTTCTTATCTCCATCAGGACTGAACTGAAGAATTCCCCTATCATTATTTGTAAAGTCCATTTCCCAAATGATGGACGAATCAGCTTGTATGAATTCCATTGATAATTCTATTTTGAAAGTCCTTTTTTCCTTCTCAATATTCCTTATGGTGACAGGTATATTTACCTTCTGTCCACAATAAGAATTAATTTCCTTACTCTCACACTCGATCCATTCATATTCCTGTATGCTCATTCTTAACCCTCAAAAAGCTATAGTCATCAGATAGTAAATTAAAAAGCCAAGAGCCCCTAAAAAGATAATACCTGCACCGGTAATAGCCAGTACCTTGACATATTCCTGAGATCCAGGCTTTTTTGCCATCTTTATGATTCTGGCATACTTGCCTTTCCCTATCCCAGAAAATCGTCTCTCGATTTTCTTCTGTACTTCCACGAGATCTTCTTCAACTGACATAAATTACCCTGTTGTTTAGTTAACGAATACTTATTAAAA
>JAKBGP010000124.1 GCA_021833045.1 Thermoplasmata archaeon | reverse complement strand
AGGGAAAGGTGTTAATGTACAAAAGATCAACAATGGTGCTATTCCTAACTTTAATGCTGTATTTTATAAGAATTGTTCTTGAGTTTGTTGTTAATACAACAAATATTTATCTCCTAACTGCAGTCAACGCAAGTTTGGCTTTATCACTGGGAATCCTCATAGGTGAATTCCTGCACCTTAAGACATCTGCCAGAGAACTCCTTCTAAATCAAACCAGCAATGAGGGGATTAACAATGCATAAATATTTATATTTGTCTAATAATATCATACAGTTGTCTGACGGGGTGCACTTTGAGACTATACAGTTTAGAAATTAAAAACTTTAAATCTTTCTGCCATAAGGGAATGAAGATAGATTTTAGGCCAGGATTAAGCATGATAGCAGGTCCTAACGGCAGTGGGAAGAGCAATATAGGTGATTCACTCCTGTTCGTACTAGGTACAAGATCATCTAAAACCGTGAGGGCTGATAAACTAGATGATTTAATACATAACCCGGCCAATGGGGATAAAAAAGTGTCCAGAGCAGAGGTCAAAGCAGTATTCGTGGAAGATAGGGATGATGAATCTTTTGAAACAGTGGAAATATCTAGAACTATTGAAGAGAATGGTAGTGAAATAAACAGTACATATTTTATAAATGGTAAGAGATCAAAACACAGTGAAGTTGACAGATTTTTGGAGAATATCGGAATTCAGCTTGATTCCTACAGTTTTGTTCTCCAGGGTGACATAAATAAATTTATTTACGTAAGTGGAAATGAAAGAAGAAAGTTGCTTGAGTCCATAGCAGGAATAGACGCATATAATATGAGGATAAATTCTGCAAAAGAAAAGATCGATGAGATCGATAAAACAATACTTGCCTCTGAAACACTGCGAACAGAGATTGAAGAAAACATTGCAGTCATAGAAAAGGAAGCCGAAAAACTGAGAGAATATAAGAAACTAAACAGCGATATTGTGGATTTAAGAGCTACTGCCTTATCTATACAGATTCGTGGAATAGAGATAGATCTCAGCGGTCATCAGCAATCCATGGAAGAGAGTGAAAAGAAAATTGCTGATATAAAAGCTATACTGGATGATCTGGATAAAGAACGTGAAGTTCTTGCACAAAAGAGGATGGAGATTGAGAAAGGAATCGGAGAAAAGATTCAGAAAGAGCTTGAAAGTATTAGAAAGGGAATAGAATCCAAAAAATTAGAAAGAGCAAGATCGGAAATAAGTGCTTCAAACATTAACATCAGCATAGACAAAGAACGGGCTCTGATCGAAACGAATACAGGTAAGATTGAGGAAATAGATGAGGAAATAGACAATCTTGCAAAAGGATTTAATGAACTGATGAAGAGAGAAGAAGAATTAAAGTATAGGGAAACTTCTCTCAGAGCCCAGATAAATCAAAAGATAGAGCTTCAAAGAAATAAAACTGAAGAATACAGGAAGGCAACCGATGAGTTAACAGTTATAGAAAAACAACTTAAAGAGAATTCCACTATTACGGAAAAAATAAGAAGAGAGGAGTCTGAGGAGTCAAAAAAATTCAAAGGGCTTGAGACAAAACTGGGTATTAAGGAAGAGAATCTTACCAATGAAAAATACAGGTTATCGGAAACTCAGTGGCAGTTAAACCAGATCAAAAAGGATGAAGGTGGAAACAGATCTAAAAATGAATCCTTAAGCAAGAAATATTATGAACTTCAGTCCCAGATCAAAGAATTGGAGAGAGAAAGAACAGAAACAAGGTCTAAAATGGATAACCTTGGGAAGGAAGTTGAAAGAATGAGATCCGAAATGGGATCAAGGGGTTTTGCCAATAAGTCCATTTCCGCAATTATGGAAGCGAAGGCAAGAGGAGCTATTTCAGGAATTCACCGATCCATAGGAGAACTTATAAGTTATGACGAAAAGTATGCACTGGCTGTAGAGGCAGCAGCTGGAGGAAGACTGAACTCTATAGTAGTTGATAATGAGGATGTTGCACAGGATTGCATAGAATTATTAAGAGAAAAGAAACTGGGGCGAGTAACCTTCATTCCACTAAATAAGATCTTACCGGGGAGGCCAAGAGGGAAAGCACTCACTATTATTCAACAGGATCGAACGACCTCTCTATTGAGCCAGCAGGTCAAGTGTCAGGATGTTTATGCAAATGCAATCTGGTATACCTTTCAGGACACTGTTCTTGTGGATAGTGCAGAAATTGCAAAGAAATATATGACAGGGGTCAGAATTGTTACTCTTGATGGTGACATATTTGAAGCTAGTGGTGCCATATCTGGCGGTTTCATGAATCGTAGCAGAACAACTTTTAACTTTTCTGAACTTGATAGCAAGGAAAAACTACTTGAAGATCTTAGAGAAAGATTTAACAGTCTTGATCATGACATTAGAAATTTAAGACAGGAATATGACGACATTTCGAAACAATTGATGGACATATCAAAGAGCGGTGGTGAGGGAAAAGGGAAGTCTGATTCGCTTGAAGCCCAGTTGAAAGAAAGCCAGAAGATCAGAGAATCGCTTGAACTTGAAATTCAGACCCTTAAAATAGAACTGAAAAATAGTTCTGCTTCACTGGAAAAACTTCAGGAACTCATAACAAAAGAGGAGGAGAAAAAAGCCTCTCTTGAGAAGAGAAAGAATGAACTGTATATGATCATAGGAGACAATAAGGAGGAAGGAAATGATCTATCCGAGTTGCAAAGAGAACTTGAAAAAATCAGTAACGAACAGACCTCAACAATGTCAATTAAATCTAGCAATCAGACGACAATGAAGAAAATTTCAGAACGAAAGTCGGAATTGATGATGGAAAACGATAATCTTATAAAAAATATAAATGCAGAAACCACAGAAAAGGATAGAATTGAAGAAGAAATCGCGAAATTCGGAAATGAAATAGGAAGGCTTGAAGAGGAAGAGGAAAAGCTCAATGAAAATAACAGAAAAATTATTCAGGGATTGAAAGAAATTGAGCGGCAGCTATCAGATATCAGCCAGAAGAGTGCAGGATTGGAATCGGACATGAAGAACCATGAAAATGCTGTGCTTACCTCAAAGATAAAGATACAGAATTTCAATGAGAAGTTGTCAGCCCTTAAAGAAGAACTCAGGCAAAATGGGGGCAATGTAATTATTGATTATTCAAGTGCGCAGAAAGCAAATAGTGAAATTGCCATAAGAATGGCAAAATTGCAGGAAATAGGTGCAGTCAATCAGCTAGCTGAGGAAGATCTCAAAAGGGATATGCAAAGAAAAGAAAACCTTGTTGAAAAAATAGATATTCTAAAAAGAGAGGTTGATTCCCTTATCAAATTAATGGCCGAACTTGAAGAAGTGAAGACAAGAGTACTTTTAGACCTCTATGGAAAGGTAAAGATTGAGATGAGGGAAATCTTCAAAAGGTTGACAAGAGGTGGTGACGTGGATATGTATCTTTCAGATGAATCTAATCCACTGGAATCCGAGTTATTGATCAAGGCAAAACCCAAAGGAACTACGTACACAAAGCTGCAATCTCTCAGCGGTGGAGAGAAGAGTCTTGTTGCACTCTCCTTTATCGTAGCGGTTCAGAGAATTAAACCCTCACCAATTTATTTTCTGGATGAAATTGACATGTTCCTTGATGGAACAAACGCTGAGGCAATGGGTGAGTTGTTAAGGGAAAATTCAAATACTTCACAGATCATTATGATATCGTTGAAAAATGCCATGAGTAAGTTTGCGAACTCTCTGTTTGGAGTAACCATGAACAAAGCAGCGGGCTGTACGGAAATTTTTTCGAAAAGCTTTGGAGGTGAATAGATGGAAGACACACAGCTTATGGATCTTAAAAGAACTATAATAGTTCAGGCAACAACCATTGGTATAGATACGAGGTTCTATGAAGAACTGGACTTTAAGGATACAAAGGCGGAGACTAAGAATATAATAGAGATAATGGAAAGATGCATAGCCAGAGAGATAGACCCCTGGAGAGTTGATGTTGTTAATTTTGCCCTAATAGTGAGGGAATTAACTAATGCTGGACTGATGTCCATAGCAGAGGCAGGGTATATAATATTCAGATCATGGGGGATAGTGTATGTACAGGCTAACGACCTGATAGAAAACTTCATTAGGAAGGAAACCGAGGAAACTGAAGACGAATTTAATGAGATTTCACAGGAAGTATATAATGACTCAGAAATAGAAGATAGGGAGTTTATAAGCCTGCATATGCCCGTTAAGCATCATGAGACTAGAAAGGTCATGCTTGTGGAACTTATTGAGGTTATGAGGAAGACTGAACGGAGCAGGGAGAAAATTGTCAGAATGCCTCATATGGAGCAGAATGCAGAGGTTGAAGAGATATACGAGGTACTGAATTCAGGAGAACCTGAGAGAGATCTTGAATCAATCATGCAGAAGATTATGAGAACGAAAGAAAACTCCTTCTTTATGGAAGAGGTATGGGGTGAAACAAAGGAAGATAGAGTAAAGTTCTTTATATACAGCATGTTTATCAGGAAGAATGGGTTTATCACACTGAAACAGGAGTGCTCATATGACAGAATCTGGATCGAGAAACAACCCTGATAATGGAGAAAGGATCATCAGCGCATCAGAGCTTGCTGAGTTTGATTACTGCGCCCTTTCCTGGTATTACACCCGTGAAGGGTATAGAGTTCCTGCTGACAGGGTTGAAAGAATGAATAGAGGTACAATAGCGCACGAGGAAGCAGAAACTGATCGTGAGAGGAATTCAAAACTTAGTGTAACACTTATAGTTGCCATATTGCTTGTTATTGTGTTCATGTTTATAGTGTTCATCTGAAATGTTGCTTCCTGTCTATTTTATTATCCCATTTATTGGCCTTCTGATAATACTTGTTTTTTATTTTGTCAGGGCAAAAAGGAGAATGGACTATTATGAAATGCCAAAGGGAAGATTTGTTTACGGAGACATGAAATCTGAAGGACAAATTCTAGTTTCTAAAAGGTATGGTCTGTCAGGTAAACCGGACAGAGTAATAGAAAACGGTGGACAGATAATTCCATACGAGTATAAGAGCAGCAATATAGGGGATCAGCCATGGGAACCACATATAATTCAGATGGGAGTTTATTTCATAATACTCCAGGAACTCTATCCCGAACATATGATCCAGTACGGTGTTATAAAATACAGAAATAGGTCATTCTATGTAAATAATAGTAGTGAATTGAAGGATAGGGTACTGGCGAGAGCTCAGCTTATAAGGAGAATGAGAGGCGTTCCAAACAGAAACCACGATAATCCTGGAAGATGCCTTAATTGCAAGTACAGGAGTATATGTAGAGAAAGATTAAGATAGATAATTTAATGCCCTTATATTGTTAAATCTTGACAAATCCCTTTTTGAAGAAATAGTAACCGAGAGTGAGTTTGAAAGCCTCGAGAAAAACTGTAAAGGATACCATGGTGTGGAACCTTCAGGAATACCCCATATAGGACATATTCTGGTTATTGGTACCAGAATCAAGGCAATGATGAGAGCTGGTATCAGGATGCAGATATTACTGGCAGACTGGCATGCCATGGTAAATGATAAGCTGGGTGGCGATCTGGAACGTATAAGGCAGAGTGGAGAGATTCTTAAAAAAGCATACGAAATTGAACTAGGAGATTTGAAACCAGAATTTATATGGGCATCGGATCTGATAGATAAGAGCAGCTACATGGAGGGTATAATTCGCACTGCTAAGCAAACAACTCTCTCAAGACTGAAACGAGCTCTTCCAATAATGGGAAGGGATGAATCTGACGCTGAATCAGATTTCAGCAAATATCTATATCCTGTAATGCAGGTAAATGATATTTTTGAATTAGATCTCGATGTTGCTTTGGGAGGCATGGATCAAAGGCACGCCCATATGCTGGCCAGGGATATTGCAGAAAAAATGAACAGAAAGAAGGTTGTTTCAATGCACTCTCCACTTCTGGGAAGCCTGAAGGGAACTGGAAGAATGGATAATTTCAAGAAGATGTCGAAAAGTGATCCTGACAGTGCCATCCTCATGACTGATTCAGAAGAAGACGTTAAAAGAAAAATAAAAAATTCATTTTGCCCCATGGGAATAGCTGAAGGAAATCCGGTAATGGATATCATGAAGATAATCATATTTCCTTCAATGAAAGAGGTAACAATACATAGACCTGAGAAAAAAGGGGGAGATATAACATTTACAGATTTCATTTCGCTTGAATCCACATATAAATCGGGAGCGATACACCCAATGGACCTTAAAGAATCCGTGACAGATAACCTGTCTAAAATGATGAAGCCCTTTGCAGTGTTGAGAGATTATTTAGAAAAATGAATCAAGACTGGATTGATTGCTCTTCTGAAGACTTACTTTTAGCTTATCTATAAATGGCCTTACCCTGTTTTCTCCGAAGTTGTGAAGATCGCAAAGGAATGAATATATCTTTTCCTCCTCAGGTTTACCAAAGGTTACGTTAAAATCGTCTGTAACTTCAGGCTCA
>JAKBGP010000123.1 GCA_021833045.1 Thermoplasmata archaeon | reverse complement strand
AGGGATTTTCAAATGATTTAACTTTATTAACTTCTGATAAGAAAATAAGATGTAAAAATTTCTTCGGTACAACTCTAAATGCAACCATTGAAATTAACGATGAAACGACAAAGGAATTCAAAACAGGAAACCTATATGCAGAAGAAGTGGCAGAATTCGAAAAATATACTAGGGGAGAAAAAAGCAAAATAGCAACAGGTAATGATGGATATAGAGTAGTAAGAATTGTAGAAGAAGCTCAAAGATTTATATCAATGGTAAGATAAGAATTACTGTATCATTTCTCTCGATTCCAACTCCCTAATAAGGTCTCTTGAAAGACTTCTCAAACGATCAGTTAATTCATCGATTTTTTCTCTTATTACCTTGTCCAGCGTTGAAGAAACTGATAGTGCATATTCATAATAGTAACCGCCATTTTCAATAATTCTTGAATCCCTCATTACAAAACCCATGCTAATCAACTTTTGTAAGGATCTGTAAACGGTGCTTTGATCTTTTTTTATGTCCTTTGAAATTTTTTCTATTCTGAACCATTTCCCTGGTGTAAGTGCGTAAAATATCTCCACATCTGTTTTTCCAAAGTTAAAAACAGACTCTAATAAATCGGAACAGCATGCAATATCTGAATTCAATTTCGATGTTATTTTCATACTTTACTATGATATTATGGAGTTATATATATGGTTTTGTATGCTTTTGACAAAACCGTAACATTGATTAACTCCAGTATAATATCCAGTAGAATTCAATTATGTCAGAAGACGATTTGGAATTAGAAAACATAAGGAAAAAGTTAATGGCAAGAATTCAAGATGAGAATAAGAAAAAGGAGGTAAAAGTAATGAAACCGGTAGAATTAACAGATGCAACTTTCAATGATGAGGTTAAGAAAAATAAAATTATGGTAGTGGACTTCTGGGCATCCTGGTGTGCTCCATGCAGATTTCTCTCTCCCATAGTTGAAGAACTGGCCAATGAGTACAGTGGCAAAATCTCTTTTGGAAAGGTTGATGTGGACGCAAACCCTGAAGTAAGTTCGTCCTTCAATATCACCAGTATTCCAACTGTGATAATGTTCAAAAACGGAAAGGTAGCCGATGTGAGCATAGGTGCAGTACCAAAGACAATGCTGGATGCTAAACTCAAGAAGCTGTTGAACTGAATGAAATACGATATTATTGTAATAGGTGGTGCCTTTGCTGGGTTATCCGCTGCCATATATTCATCAAGGCAGGGGATGAAGACGCTTGTGGTTACAAAGGATATAGGGGGGCAGGGATTGCTTACAACTGACATCCAAAATTATCCGGGTTTTGAGAGCATTTCAGGATTTGATTTAGCTTCTAAATTTCAGGCACAGGCTCAGATGTACGGTACGGAATTTTCATATGATGAAATTAGAACTGTTACTGAGTCTGATAATCAGTTCATCTTGAAAGGTGTAGAAGAGCAGTATGAATGCGATGCACTCATACTTGCCTTTGGTAAAACTCCGAGGGATCTTGGTAGTAAAGGAGAGGAGAAATATAAGGGAAGAGGTGTTTCCTACTGCTCTATCTGCGATGGGCCACTGTATAAAAACAAGGATGTTCTCGTTGCTGGAGCAGGAGATCACGCACTGCAGGCAGCCCTATATCTTGGGACTGTAGCTTCAAAGGTTTATGTAACTCAGAAGGCAAATCGTATTTCAGGTTCAGAGGACATGATCGCAGAGGCAAGATCGCTGGAAAACGTAAAATTCCTTTATGAATCTGAAGTGGATGAAATACTTGGAGATAAGACCGTGAATGCAGTGTCATTAAAGAAAAAAGATGGTTCTGTTGAACAGATCCCGGTGAAGGCAGTTTTTGTTGAAATGGGATATATCGCCAAAACAGGAATGCTGAAGGGATTTGTGGAAATGAACAAAGAAAATGAAGTCATTATAGACATGAACGGAAAAACAAGTAGGGAGGGAGTGTTTGCTGCAGGAGATGTGACAAATATCCCCTATAAACAGGCAGTCATATCAGCAGGACAGGGTTCTGTAGCTGCTTTAAGTGCAATTAACTACGTTCACAAGAAACGGGGAATGGGATCCGTCAGAAGTGACTGGAAGTTCGTTGATCTTAATAAGAAATCAAAAATCTCTCTCTAAAAGTATGATAAGTGTACATAATGATGGATTTGATTCCAAGGACAGGAAAAGAGTTCAACTTGACGGGGAAGATATTACAATACTAAAGCAGAATGGAAAATACTTTGCGTTTGAATCAAAATGCCCTCATAAAGGTGGGCCTTTGTTTCTATGTCGAACCCTTTCTGATGATAGAATAATGTGTCCTTCCCATCATATCATTTTCAATCTAAATAATGGAGATGTTCTTGAAAATCCTATTCCTAAAACAATGGGAGACTATGCAAATTGTTCAAAGCTGAAAACATACGAAGTTAAAATAAATGGGGAAGAGCTGGAGATTATAGTTTGAATTTCTTGCTATTCTCCTTCCACCAGATCTGATTTAACAAAGACTCAACATATTCGGTTTGAAAATCTTGCTTTAGTGCCTCCTTCAGAATGGATTGAGCATCATTTAACCTGTTTATTTCCATCAAGCAGGTCCCTTTTACAATTTTAGCCTCTGGGTCATCTGCCATTTCAATTACTATGTCCAGATGAGATAAGGCCTTGTTGTATTCCTTCTTTCCAAGGAGAAGTTTTCCCATCATTAAAAAATACTCTGGATCTTCATCGCTATGTGCCCCTTCCAGAACATCAATTCCCTCCTGAAATTTATCCTTGGACTGATAAAATTCTGCAAGTTGCATTGCCATCTCTGGATCATTGTCGGAGACCTCTAATGCCTTTTTATAATATTTTTCAGCCTTTTCATTATCTTCGAAATCTTCCATCATTGAGGCAAGTTCTGAATAGAACAGGGGCTCAGAGTCATTAAGAGATATACATTTTGTAATATAGTTCATTGCTTCATCTAGATGCTCTTCTGCCAGTTCATTCTGGAAGAGTAAGTAAAGCGCATCCAGATCATCTGGTTTTTCCTGTATCATCTTAGTAAGAATTTCAGTCGATTCCTTTATCTTGCCGCTTTCCTTGAGAACTATGGCATAATTTGTCCTGTATATGGGGTTCTTATCCATTTCAAATGCTATTTTAGCTTCCTTTAAAGCTTTCTGGGCTTCCTCCATATCCATATAGATATTGCTTTTCAAAAGATGTATCTCAGGCATTTCACCCTTCTTCTGGGCCTCATTTGCGAGTTTTAAGCTCTCCTCGCTATCACCTGTTGCATAAAGCATGGAGGCATACTGAAGCACGTATTCTGGTTTTCCAGAGTCCATTTTATACGCTTGCTCAGCGTGAGATTTTGCATTCTCAATATCGCCAATTTGCGCAAATGCCTCTGAAGCCAGTGAAAAGGCATCAGGCCTGGTTGAATCAATCTCTATGGCTGTAATGAATTTTTCAAGGCTTTTCTCGAATTCTCCCTGGGTTAATAATTCAAACCCTTCAGCTATCTCTTTGTTGTAGTCAGACAAATTAATCTTACTCTCATTGAAAATAACTATTCATATGTTACTGATAAATTCAGGAAACAATAATATCGAAAAATTACATGGGGAATTATGAGCGAAGATAAGGAAAAACTCTGCAGAACAATCACAAATGACTTTTACAGTCAGGGTTTTGGTAATACTCCTATGCTAAAGTATGAAACGCCTAATGGTTCCGCAGTTTATTCTAAACTTGAGTATTTCAATCCATTTGGCTCTATTAAGGATAGGGGAGCTTTTTTCATGATCGACCATCTGATTCATACAGATGACTCTATTAAAAACAAGATCATTGTAGAAGGGACGTCCGGCAATACAGGAATCGCAATAGGGAATATCTGCAGGAAACTTGGGATTAAGTCCATGCTTTTTATTCCTCCAGGGACTTCTGAAGAGACAAAGAAAGAATTAATTAAATCTGGAGCAACTGTCATCGAAACAAATGAACCAAAAGATACTACCAGCACTGAGACTGCTATAAATTCTGCAATTGATATTGCGATGAAACAACCAGAGACTTATGTTTGCCTCCATCAGCATGGAAACGAGTTCAATTATCTATCTCATGTTTATACTACTGCCCCTGAATCTGAAAAGCAGATGGGCAAATTGCCAGATGCCGTTGCTATTGCAATGGGAACAGGAGGATCAATAATTGGGAACGCTAAATATTTTAAGGGAAGAAGCCCAACCATAACAGTTTATATGCTTCAGTCAGATCAAACATCGTATATTCAGGGAATAAGGAATTTTCTAAAGGCAAAAGATAAGACAATCATAGAAAAGAACATATCTCTGGTAGATAAAATGATAAATGTTAATGAGCGAGATGCCAGTGATGGTGTTCAAAAACTGGCCAGAGAACTTGGAATTTTTGTTGGATTTTCTTCTGGTGCAAATTTTATGGGCGCGCTGAAGATTGCAGAATCTAGAGAGAATATAAATGTATATACTGTTTTTCCTGACAGTGGCGTAAAATACAGTGAATTCTACCACAATAGTGGCATATTGACAGGGATGGAAATTGAGGATCTAAGTACAACTGTTAGAGAAATGAGAGATGGATTTATTTCATTCAAATAGGCTATTATTTATTTTTGTGTTGAAATTTGCCTTCCTTTTTTCAATAAATGCCCTGGCACCTTCTCTTTGATTTTCTGTTTTGAACATATTTCCGAAATATTCTTTTTCCCTGTCAAATAAATCTCTATTCTTACCTCTTGTAAGCTCCTTTATGTATGCAAGTGACTCATATGGCAGCGCTTCATACTGCTTGCCTATTTCAATGGCTCTTTCCATGTATTTCTCGTTTATTTCACTAATAATTCCAAGATTGAGTGCCCTGTTTGAATCAACTTTTGTTCCAAGCGAAGCAAGCTGGAATGCCATGTTATCGCCCACAAGATTCCTGAGTCTTTGAGTTCCTCCAAATCCCGGTATAATTCCCAGGGTAACTTCTGGTAATCCGAAATAGGTGTCTGGATGAGCAATTCTTATATCGCATGCAAGCGCAAGTTCAAATCCCCCTCCCAGAGCAAACCCATGTATTGCTGCTATAACTGGCATTTGCCTTTCTTCTATGAAATCCATGACCTGGTGACCACGTTTTGAAAAATCGAAAGCTGTAACAGGATCAAGGTTCAAAAAAACATTAATATCTGCACCGGCGCTGAAGGCTTTATTCATCCCTGATATAATTCCTATATATTTTTCATCTTTGAGGGCTTCTCCAATCTCTTCTATTGTTTCAATATCAAGTGGATTTAATTTCTTTTCTCTATTTATGAATATTTTCAGCAATCTTCCTTCCTTTTCAACCATTATATTTTTCATTTTTTTACCTCATATTTATAAAAACCCTCACCAGTCTTCCGGCCAAGCTTTTTTGAATTCACCAGATTTCTAAGGGTGATGGGTGGTTTGAATCTTGGGTCTCCGTAGTTGGTATATAATACTTCCATGATATCCTGGCATACATCCAGACCTATGAAATCTGCCAGTTCCAGTGGGCCCATTGGATGATTCATACCAAGTCTAAATGTTTTATCTATATCCGAAGCACTTGCAACAGATTCTTCAAAAGCAAGTATTGCTTCTCTTATTAATGGCATCAGTACCCTGTTTGAAACAAACCCTGGAAAATCTCTCACCGTTACTGGATCCTTGCCAATTGTTACAAGTAATTCATACACTTTCTTCATCAAATCTGATGAAGTTTTTTCACCAGATACAAGTTCCACTAACTTCATAACAGGTACTGGATTAAAAAAATGAATCCCCATGAATCTTTCAGGATTATCAACATATGCCGATAGTAAATTTATAGATATGGATGAGGTGTTTGACCCTATAATTGTATTTTTGCCAACTGTTGCTCCAATTCTTTTCAGTGTTTCAGTCTTAATATCTAATCTCTCAAACACCGCTTCTATAACCATGTCACTTTCACTAATGGAATCCATATTATCCGTGAATTCCATTCTTGAAATTATCCGATCGGGTGTATCTTTAAGTGATCCTTTCCTTTCAAGCTTATTCAGTGAATCAATAATTGCAACCCTTGCATTGTCAAGAGCCTGTTTGCTTACATCTACCTGAACAACATTGTAGCCACTTTGTGCAAAAATTTGTCCTATTCCACGACCCATGGTTCCCGAACCAACAACAGAAAACTTCAATTAACCACCTCTATTGCCATAGAATGACCTCCTCCTCCCCCATGACATAAGGTAGCAATACCTTTATTCATTTTTCTCTGTCGCAAGGCATGAAGTAATGTTACCACTATTCTGGAACCACTGCTCCCCAGAGGATGACCAAAAGCGATAGCCCCTCCATTCACATTGAATCTGTCATTATCAATACCCAGCTGATCCCTTAAAAGAATACATCCTCCTGAAAATGCCTCATTGTGCTCAACAAGGTCGAATTCGTTTATATTCCAGTTGTATTTCTGAAGCAT
>JAKBGP010000122.1 GCA_021833045.1 Thermoplasmata archaeon | reverse complement strand
GATTGCGCTTCTGGAGACTTATTTTCAGCTTATCTATAAATGGCCTTACCCTGTTTTCTCCGAAGTTGTGAAGATCGCAAAGGAATGAATATATCTTTTCCTCCTCAGGTTTACCAAAGGTTACGTTAAAATCGTCTGTAACTTCAGGCTCAAGAAATAGCTTTCTTACATCTTCGTACTGTGGTATCCTGTATCCTTTCTCCCTGATTACTTCTTCGAGATTCCCGTATTTCTGGATCAGGTTCAGTGCTGTCTTTGATCCAACCCTTTCAACTCCACTGTTGAAATCTGTTCCAACCATTATGGCAATATCCACAAGCTGACTTCTTGTAATATTCATATTTGATAGGTTTTCCTTTAGATCGATGTATTCAGGATCTACTGTTACGTAAATGTTTCTACTTGAAACTCTTCTCTTACCATATATGGTGAAATTTCTTAGAACTTCTCTTGCACCAAATAGTAGACAGTCATAATCCTGTGAGATAACTGCATTAACTTTTCCTGTGGAACTCATGTAAGAAGCCTGGCATTCACCCTCAGAAGGAGCCTGTACATATGGCAATCCCATATAGGTAAGAAGCTGCTTACTTTCATCTATCATGTCCTTTGTAATATGATTTATCCTTCTCTTCATTCTTGCAATTTTTTCCCTATCTGAAGTCATTATTGCCTTTTCCAGTTCTCTTTCTGAATTTTCCTTTATTGCCTTTCTTTCCTCAAGAGTCCTGAGTTTCATTGGAGAAGGTTTGCCATCAAAAACATATACAGGCTTCAGCCCCTCTTCCATAAGGGAAATTGTCCTGTAGAAAAGACCACTTAAATGAGAGGTAACTCTTCCAGATGAATCCATAAGCGGTGTTCCGTCAGGTTGCCTTATGGCACTCAAAAACTGGTAAATTTGGTTATAGGCATCCACTGAAACAGTATTGTTTGAGAAATCCTTAATGTGAGTTTTGTGCTTTATCAGAATGGGCTCAAGATTAACTCCCATATACTTCCATATGTGTGCCAGTATGTAAATCTTTTTGAAACCATCCAGACTAAATTTATCCTTCTGTGCATGAAAGACCTGTGCTGTTGACAAATATTTCAACAGATTTACCATCCTGAATGGATCTATGTTTTACTATTTTCAACTCTCTCCCGGTTCCCCTTGTTCGTTTAATTGACAGTATGGTTTTTGAGAAATGGTTCAGTAGATAACCACCATAGGGAGTTATCTGGTTTTCCTCAACATCAAAATATATCTGATTTGTTATGAATACTGGAATTTTATACTTATTACATATGGTGTTTATGATTGATATATCTCTTGATAGACCCTGATTTTTAAGATTTTCATCTCTTTCGATTCTAAGCAGGGCAGTCATTGAATCAATCACAAGAAGTTTTACGTCTTTTGAATTCTGCATCATTCTCTCGGCCTTTATGAGACAGACCTCCTGCTCCCCTATGTTCTCGGGTGTAAACAGAATAAGATTGTTAGAATATTCCTGATTTCCCCCGCATATTTGCAGAAACCTGTTGCTTGAAAATCCCTCTGTATCAACATATATGACCCTTTCACCTCTGGACAGAGCAGAAACTGTGAGCTGAAGTGCCATGTTTGTCTTCCCGGAACCGCCCTCACCATATATCTGTGTGATTACGCCAGGATCAATGCCTCCCTCAAGAAACTGATCAATGCACCCAATCCCAAAGGGAAGTTTCTCTTCCCTTCTTATTTCAGGTGATTTCATTTCTCTGATCCCTGATCCCTAGAATGAGATCAGCACATGATTGAAGATTATCTGTTTTCAGATCAAAACCCCTTGCGTTAATAAAACCAGGCTCATTATTCATGCTTATGGAATAGTCAGTAACCATAAACATCTTTTCATCATCTGGAGAGTCTCCTACTGAAATTGAGTAATCTGGTTTATATGTATTTATCACGTTATTCACAACTATATCCTTCCTCTTCGGGTCAACCAGGGCTCTCCCATCGGGAAGAACCATTCCACCAAGCGATAAAATCACATTTGCATAAATATCACTTATTCCTGTAAGTTTTCCAACCCTTTCTGCAAGCCACATTAATCCACCTGATACTATTACCAGGTGAAACCCCTCAGCGCTGAGTGTTTGAGTTGCCTCAACGGCTCCTGGAAACAATTCTATTTCATCAAGGATTTCCCTTATTTGGCTGACCTTTACCTCACCCATTTCCTGTATCCACAGATTAATATCCCGTCTCATAAATTCGTGGTAATCTATCTTTCCGGTCCTGAAAAGAGAATAGTTAAAATCATTATCAACCCCAAATTTTGAATGGACATAGTTCCAGCTACTTTTCTCTACTGTGAGAACCCCATCCATATCAAAAAAAACAATTGGAGTATGCTCAGTATGGCCTAGAGAAGAGGGCAGTTCTCCCTTCATTTCCACAAACCTCACATTTACCTTTTGACCCATAATTCAGTATATGTCCCATCATATCTAGCTCGGTTTTTGCCTCTATGGACCTGGCACATTTTTCATTATCACATAGAATAAAAGTCTTAATGCTTGATTCCTGTCCGCTAGTTTTAATCCCTTCTATTCCATCTGAGAGGATCTTCCGGGCTTTGTTAAGAAGATCACTTTCTACCTCATCCAGCAAATTTTTTATCTGCGATATATCATCTTTATTCAGCTTTATCCTCCCTTTTCTTGTTCTTAAGGATATGGTAATTGAATTAGATTCTGCCTCTCTTTTACCTATTTCTATTCTTAAAGGGACACCTTTCATTTCCCACTGGTTGAATTTATAACCGGGAGTATAGTTGTCGTTTTTATCTACTAATACCCTAAATCCACTATTCCTAACTAAGTTTTCAATTTCACTTACAAAAGATTCAAAATTTGAATCTGCAGAGGTAATTGGAACAATCACTACCTGCGTAGGAGCCACGAATGGTGGAAGAATTAGTCCCTTATCGTCACCGTGAATCCCTATTAACGCAGCTATCAATCTTTCACTCATACCGAATGTTGTCTGATTTACATATTCACTGGTTCCATCCTCCTTTGCAAATTTCACATCATAATTCTTAGAGAAATTACTACCGTATTCATGAATTGTTCCAATCTGAAGCGTTCTGCCTGAAGGCATAAGCGTATCAAATGCAATGGTGTAAACAGCACCTGGAAACTTATCCCACTCAGGTCTCTTTACCTCCATATAAGGAAGGCAGAGTTTCTTTGTGAAATAGTCCCACTCTCTCCTGTAAAGGTTCATCTGTTCCTCTGCATCTTTGTATGAATCATGGGCAGTATGGCATTCTATGAAGTGAATATCCCTTGATCTTATAAACGGCCTGGTATGTTTTGTTTCATAACGATATACCTGAACAATCTGGAAGATTCTCTTTGGTAGATCAGCATGATCCCGTATCCACAGTTTTAGCATCGGATAAATTGCAGCCTCACTTGTGGGTCTCATGGCCAGATCTTCTTCCAGAGATTCCCTTCCGCCCCTTGTGATCCAGAATAGTTCTTTTTCAAAGCCCTTTATGTGTTCGAATTCAATTTCAAACATTGGTCTTGAGATTAATGAAGGAAACATCACTTCCTCATACTCATCTTCATAGAACTTAGTCCTGATCATTTCATCAGTGTTTTTCATGAGGCTATATCCATAAGGCATCCAAACATTCATTCCCTTAACAGGGTATCTCTTATCGGTGAGCTGGGAAATGTCTATTATTTCATTGTACCATTCACTGAAATCTTCCTTTTTATGCTCCATTCCCTTGTAAATAAATTCGTCATTATTTAACTATTGCAAGTCGCTAAGATAGAGTTGGTTATTTTGCTTGAAGACTATTACTCTGAGTTTTGTATAGATCTTAGATCTGATATCTTTAATACAATACTCAACAGATTACACTATAATTAACAGCACTAATTCATTAATGATACTAGGTGTTGCTAATAAAAGCACATAATGATAAGTTAAAAGGAGTAATTGTTTATTAACAGAACAACAATTAGTGATAATGAACTTAAAAGATATAACTGATGAAAAAGAGTTTATAATTGAACTTGCAAAAAGAATTATACCAGTAAAATCTATAAGTCCGGCCTCTGGTGGACAGGGAGAATCGCAGAGGGCAGATCTTCTAGTTAGTATATTGAAGGAACTTGGGTATGAAGATTCAGTACGGTATGATGTTGAAGATAAGATGGGATTTAAGAGATCCAGTGTAATAGAGAAAGTTGGAAATTTTGATCGTACTCTCTGGCTTGTCTCCCATATAGATACTGTACCGGATGGTGACCCGAATTTATGGACAAGACCACCATTTCAGGCAACAGTTGAAGGCAACAGAATATATGGTCGCGGTACGTCTGATGATGGACAGGCAGTTTTCCTTTCTCTTCTACTTCTTAAGAAGCTCGATAAATCCAAACTTAAAATGAATTTAGGCCTTGCGTTTGTTGCAGACGAAGAGGTTGGGAGTGTGTACGGGATACAGTACCTACTTGATAAGAATATTTTCAAGAAGGATGACCTGATAATAGTCCCTGATGCGGGTTCAATGGACGGAATGGAACTGGAGATTGCCGAAAAAAGCATTGTTTGGATAAAATTCACAGTTAATGGTAGGCAGTACCATGCAAGTATGCCAAGCAACGCCATAAGCGCTGCAAGAGATGGAATGGAATTCATGCTATCAGTAGATAAGATGCTCCATTCAAAATATACCGATAAGGATGATACTTTTAACTTTCCCTATTCAACGTTTGAACCGACCAAGCACGAAAAGAATGTGGACAATATAAACACGATTCCGGGAAAAGAAGTATTTTACATGGATTGCAGGATACTACCTAACTATGATGTGGATAGTGTAGTGGATGATATTTCAAGAGAGATTTCTGAATTCGAAAGAACACATAAGTCAAAGATTAAGATGGAGTTTGTACAGAGAGAACAGGCACCTGTACCCACTTCCAGGGATTCGGAAGTCGTTACAAGATTGGTGAAGGCGTTATCAAGCAGAGGCGGAGAGCCAAAGGTTGTTGGTATTGGGGGAGGCACATGCGCAGCTTTCTTCAGAAGACTTGGTTATGATGCAGTTGTGTGGAGCACGACCGTCCCTGATGTTGCTCATCAGGTTGATGAATATGTTATAATTGATCAGATATTACAGGATAGGGAAACAATTGAGAAATTGGTTTATTCTGAATAATTTCTTTTTTTCACCCTAGAGATCATCTGACTCTGAAAGTGCTCTTAGCCTTTCAACACCATCAATTTCCCTGATTATTTCCGAAACCGTTTCAGGAACATCCCTTTCCCAGTTCTCTCCCCTTATCATTCTATCTCTTATCCTGGTACCTGACCATTCCACCCTGTTTATGAGTTCCATTGATTTTACATTGTATTTTTTCTCGTAGAACAGTCTTTTTACCAGAGGATTATTTGTATATACACTTGAGAAATGTGGGGTTAGTGATTCTACATGTGCGACCCAGAGCGGGTTAGAATTTACATCCTCTATTGGGATTATATAGAAGTTAAAGATCTTCCTGCTTTCCAGAGTGTTTGAGATCATCAGATGCCTTTCTCCTGCTGTGAACGGGTTTTGAAGGGTGTGTGAATACTGTGCACTTCCTATTCCAATAATCACAGATTCATGATCTTTCAGAATCTCCTGTATTACTTCCAGATGACCGAGATGAAATGGCTGAAACCTTCCAACAATGAATGCTCTTGACATTTCTTTCACTCCAGCATTTTACACTGTATCATGTTATCTTCCTCAAATATGAACCAGTTTAATAATTTCTTTATATTTTTAATAATGTCGTCTATTTCACTTTTTAACTCTTTCTGTCTTTGAGTCTCCTTGCATATGGAGTAATTCTTCGTATCAAGAATTTCCCTGAACATTGACTGAAATGCCATTACTTCAGACGTTTTTCCATGTATAAATTCTTCGTTGTTTACCAGAAGTGTTGATGATCTCCCAAGTTTTTTCTCCTTTTTTCCATCCTCTAGAAGAAATTGAATCTCTGGTTCATTAAAGAAAAGATTATTCAGGATATGAAGCACTGGTTTCGCTGCGTAGTATGTTTCTCCACTATTGTTGATATCAGGTTGATCTAATCGCCGATACTCTGTCCTGCCAAAAATTTTATCCAGTATACCTTTTATGGACTCGACCTTCTGATGAGAATATTTCGCAGTGAGTTCAACATATTTACCCCACATTTCGTAAAGATTTCCCTGATCCGGCGGAATATGATTTCTAACAAGATCATTCCATAGTGGTTTTTCATCGATCAGTGGTATTGGTGCATAGGTATCTGAAAAAGATTGAAATTTTGTTGGGGGAATAATGCTTTCCATCATGTCCTTAGAAACTTTTCTCAGAGTTGAATAGTGTTTTTCCATTTTTTCCATTAGTAACTCATTCTTTCTGATTTCGTTTGTGAGTCTCTCCATATCCTTATCTATTTCTAGCTTTACTTCTTCTCTGGTGTGT
>JAKBGP010000121.1 GCA_021833045.1 Thermoplasmata archaeon | reverse complement strand
CAAGAAGGCAAAAATAATTATTCATTAAATAATACCCATTTCGCGGATAGGTGGCAGAGACGTTATGCGTGGGACTGCAGATCCCATTTACTAGGGTTCAAATCCCTACCTATCCTTGACCAAATGCAGTACAACTTATTCTATGGTGTTTCGTACATCCAAAGACTAGACTCAAGAAACTCTTAGGAAAAGATACAGTCAGGAACTCGTACGAGAGCATTGGGGTAAGGTCTGACCTGGGATTTCACATACCTGATGAGTGGATGATACGAATAGTAGGTGAACAGGTATCCGCACTTCCTTTCCAGATTGTATGCCGATATCTTTAAAGAAGTAGATTGTTGCGTTAAGTTATCCTGTATAAGTATATATATTATATATAAATATACAACATAATGGAGAACAAGCCGGTAATACACTATCCAAGGTTAGACACCGTCCTTATGGTAGAAGATGCCCTGAGAAAAGCGGAAGAATATCCATCAAAGAGGCAGCTTTGGCTTTCCTTAGAAAAGAAAGTTATGTACCAAACGTTTAACCTCATCATTTCGTATCTGGAAGATTCGGGAAAGATTGTACAAAATAAAGGCAAGATAATCTGGGTGTGGAACCCCGAACTTGTGAGTAAATACAGTAATAGCAAACTGGTGTTGAAGTAGTGATTGACAAGAAGATACCAAACAGGCATACTTCAAGACGAAGACGAACAATCCGACTCTCTATAAGTTTCTGGAAAGAGCGACAGATGACTTCAAATCAAATCCGTTCTGTGGAATTCAAATACCAAAGCGTCAGATACCGAAAATCTACGTGCAGAAATATGGGATCGACAATTTGTGGAAATACAACCTGCCTGACGCTTGGAGGTTAGTGTATTCTGGCGCAGGCAGCGAAATAGAGATAATTGCAATATTTTTGGAGTGGTTTCCTCATAAGGAATATGAAAAGAGATTCAATTATTGAGTTGTGCTTCTATTGGGAGCCACCCCCAGGAAAGATTAGTCTCAAACCAAAATTTTCAAGGAGAGCGTGGAAACTCTTCGCAACCACGCAAGATACATTTCCTGAGCTACCCCTAGAAAAATTGGATGGCTAACGGTATCCATTTAATTATATAAATGACTCCATATCTATCTTTTACTAAAGTTGGTGCAATGATCTCTTTACGGTTTCTGTATTTTTAGGAACAAATCCTGATGATCTATATAACAACTTATTAATAATATGGAGATATAACCGAATTCATGCAAAGAAATGAGGATTGCCAAAATTTCTGGTTTATTTCCACTGTTTTCATCATTTCCCTTTTAGTATTTGGAATGATCGGTTTGCCAGTAATATCAACGGATTTATCTTCAGAGGGTTCGCAACATCAGAACAATGCGATGCCATACTCTGGTATATTAAGTAATGGCATCTGTTCTTACAGTGTTGTTAATTTAGCGAATCCCTGTTATCAAACAACAACCTCTGGAGATCACACTAACTTGATTCAGTATGCACATTTGTATTATAATTCAACATATGGGCTGTTGTTTTACATCCTTGATTCAAAAGTAAACGCTCAAAACGGCGCAAATATAATCGCAGGTAATCACGCATATTCTGACTTAAATGTTAAAAGTACGATATATAATTCAATTAATAGTCCCGGTTATATATCGTATACCAAACAATACTATTGTTCCTACATTGTCACTGGCAACCTATCAACCCCATTTATGTATTTTGGAGGGGGAGGAAGGGGTGGAACTCTTTGCTGTAAAGAAGTACCGAGCTATCACTCTTATGGGCATTTGTGTTATGGTTCCCCAAATGGACAGGTCAACACCGGCCAATATGCTCAGGTAACTGTATCGACAGAGCTGAGTGCAGGAGTCAACTTTTGTGGAGTTTCAATTGGAGGAAAAGTAGGAACCACCTATTCGTATAACCTTTATAATTTTTGCATGAACGTTCAGCATGAATATACAAACAATGATCAATGGTTTTTAAAAAGTTTTGATCATGGGCAAACTTATGCTCATTTCGTTACTTCCACAATGGTACATTTCCAAAAAGGATACAACCAATACATAACTTTTGGTTCAATAGGCAACACAACTTACACTTCACCCGGATGGTTTTGTTATCCCACGTTGCGCTCATCCACTGCTTCATTATCCTGTACGTATACTACACCAAATCTTTTAAATTAGTTTTCCGGGTGCAGTTTGATGAAACTAATGTATAAATCAATTATTTTTTTTATTTCATTTACACTTATAATTGCAGGGGTTTTCGTTTACACAGAACAACAGGCAAAAAGACAGTCATACGGGGATGTTATTTTTACAGTTGATTTCGTATCGAACAATTATAGTTCGACAAATAACGTGACTGTTTATCTCAATGCCACTTGGACAGGAAATGTATATTTCAATTTCAGCAATGATTCCATTTACGATGGCTTTATGATGATTTACCTTGGAAACTCTTCAAACAACCTATCAAAGGAAATATTTAGCTCTCCTAAAAACTCAATTCAGGTTGATACAAACCCTTATATCAATTATACAGAGGTTTCAGACATTTATGGTGCAGGTACAACGTATGGTGTACCTTTCCATATATCTAACAACGAACCATCGGACAAAATAATCTGGAATATTTCTGAAATCGGGAACCCCATGAAAAATGGTTTTTATGCATACTATTTTTTTGATACTTTTGGGTATCCCAAGTATTCAAAACTGTCCGTAGAATTGAACCGCAAATATGTGTATATTTAATTGTGGGAGATGAAAATGTTTCAATATAAATCAAAAATAAATCAAAGTAAAGGGAATGAAAACGATTTGATAAAAACAATTTCCCTGAGAAAAACCTATGGTATTTCAAAAACTCCCGTTCTTGATTCAATTGATTTTGTTTTGAAAAGAGGAGAATGCACTTGCATTGTAGGACCTAATGGATCTGGCAAGACAACATTCCTCAACATTATTCTTGGAATCATACCTAAATCCTCAGGAAAGATAATCCTTAAAGGAAAAATAGGTTTCTCTCCTGAAACTAGCATAAACTTCCAATGGCTCAGTGCATATGAAAATATACAATATTACCGGTCTATTTCCAATTCAAAGGTAAACGTTGAAGAATACATGAAATTTCTGAACATCTCAGAAACTGGAAGAAGACAAATGAAATATTTTTCAAAAGGGATGAAGAGGAAAATCGATATTATCAGGGCAATATTAAATGAACCTGATATTCTTGTACTGGATGAACCCTTCGAGGGACTCGATCCAGTAACTTGTAACGAGATCACGGAACTTTTAATGAAAATAAAAAATTCAGGGAAAGCGATTCTTATGAGTAGTCATGATCTTGGTTATGTTGAGAGAATCGCAGACGAAGTATTGTTTCTGGAGAATGGCAGGGTTACTAAAATAGATCAACATAAAAATTTATATCGATTCATTTTTAAAATTGAAAAAATTGAAGATTTCAAGAGTAAAACAAATAATATGGAATTATTAATTGAGAAAACCGAAGAATTATACATAATATATTTGTATGATGCACAACAGAAAAATGCGATATTAAAGGAGCTCATAAACTGTGACGCGGACATTATAGAGCAGGGATTTAAAACACTGGAGGAAGAATATGTCGATAAGTTCAAAAAAACTGATTAATCAAACATTGAGCACAATTTATGCCCAGGTAAAAAAAGACGTGATTAATATGATCCGATCTTGGTATTTTATATCACTTCTTATAATTCTTGCTTCACTTACGCTATTTGCTTTTCATATGATCTTAACTCTCTATAAAAATCCATCTGATTATATAAACTTTAAGCTTTCCTTAAGGAGCAACCTTTTACAAATAAACTATGAAAATATGTTGGGAATTGTTCCACCTGTTTTTCTATTAATTCCGGCCATAATAATCTCGGACGATATCGAGACAAAAAATTTTAAACTTCTTAAAATAGCGAATTTTAACACTATTGGATATGTAGCAGGAAAATTTCTTTCAGCTGTACTTCTTTCGACTCTTTTGATGATGGTATATTTCTATATGATTGAGATTTTTCTTTTTATCAATGGTTATGATGTCAGTTCAGGATTCATCATAGCACCCGTAATAGTCTCATTTGCATATCTTGTACCGCTATTAATTCCAATTTCCTTTGTATTTTTCCTTTCATCCATATTACCAAACAAAATCTTTTCCGTAATCACAGCTGCTTTACTGATACCAATTTCATATCTCGTCACGCTTCCAATTATAGGAGTACGGGGAACCCAAAATCTTTCTTTTTTGAATCAATTCATATTTTCCATATCTATGGCATATTCAAACAAATTTGCATACAAAATTGCAGGTTCCTCATTATACGGAATCAATAATGGACAGCCTAATTTACCCTTAAGAAATATGATTTTCATCTCGGAATTGTCCATAATTTTATTTTTAATCCTGACGATAACCTCAATTTTACTGAGGAAATATTATGTTAACGTTTTTGGAATGATAACATTTATATTAGAAAAATCCAAGTCGAGGTCGAATAAATGAATCTTGATAAAATAAAAAAAAGAAATCTGAAAATATTGACTGTTATTACAATAATCCTTGTTTTAAGTGTCTATTTGGTTGCATTTGGACAACCTTTAGATAATTCACAGCAACCCACTCAAAAAAACCCCCCAAAGTTAGCGCTTAATACAACAGGGTATGTTCTGCTTTTTCAACTTAGAAACGTAAAAGGGGACCATAAATATAATGTTTCAATGCCATCCGATGTGTCTTCACTTATTTATTTTGCCTATTATAATGGAACTGTTAATGGAGGAACAATAACACTTCAAAACGAAACAAATCAGTATCAGGATGCTATTTTGCTGATTCCAAACAAAATGTCAGGGAATGAACAGCCTAGCAATTCAGTGGACAGGATTAAAGGAATCTGGCACATATACAGCAATATTTCATATTCTGGCTATGTGACAAATTACCATTTCATGATATATTATCAAGAAGGAGTGAATTCTTTTGAATAAATCATTCTTTAAAATAATTGTAATATTGTTTGTAATAATCGTCTTCATAGGTGCGGGAATCAGATATACATTTCCAGAAAACTCCAATTTCAATTATCTGGATGTGCAGATAGAATCAAAGAGTTTTACGTATAGGGTTACAAACAACTCTAGTTCAACCATTCATCTAAACATACTGGTTTCCATTATTGGAAATACTCACCCATATAACTTGAGTTTACTTCCAGCCAATCCCAGTTCACTCATAGTAGTAAACACTATCGACCTGATATTTATATCAAATTTAACTAACCCCTCAAGCATAAGTAACGACACTTCTTTCATGTCAAATTTCTCATATTTCGGTCAGTTGGAAAAATACATTTGTCCCGTAAATTTAACAATTTGTCCAACATTTCTAAGCTCTAAATTTATTTCTTTCAATAATAACAACAGTTCAGCATGCATCAGTAGCTTTTCTTTGTCTCGATCCCAATCCCATCTGCATTATGGGGCATATGCAATACTTTTAGGTGGTTTTTCAATGTTCGGGAAATACAAGGATATTATTAGTAAGGTGAGTTATATAAACCAGATAATTGTTATTAAGCCCTGATCTTTTTTTATCTTCAAAATTAAGCGGTACTTCCGGCTTATTTTTGACAAGAAATTGCGATGATAACCAGTTCCTGAAATGTGAAAATAATTCGAAGAGTTTAAAAGTTTAGCTGAGAACATACCAAAACATGTATTTGCTTATGTGTCAAGGAAGTAATTTGCATTTGAATAACGTTAAATGGAAGAAGAATAGTAAGACTTATACGCAGCACCTGACTGAAGTGGAGTATTCATTTCGCTCCAAGAAATGATGTCACATGCAACTCAAGCCACCATTCCAGAGACAGGAATCAGTGGACATGCATTCATTGCCTTGCAGTCATAGATGATTGAAAGATCCCTCTCAGAAAAATGGGTTGATCTCAATTACCGTCATGGAGGGTATCAATGAACTGCATGACCGTTGAGGTGGTTGCTGTTAAATACAATCTTATAAGAAAACCAACGGAACTTGCTTAAAGCCCCTCAGTTCATTGGATATCAAACTACTATTTACTTTTAGGTTCATTAAAAAAGTAGTAGGCACTGGCAAGAATCTTGAACTCAAACGAAAAATCACTAAAACAGAAATGATTTGAGCAATTCTTTTCCATTTTTCATTGATATTTCGCTTAAGATTCTGACATTCTCCCAAAGCTAAAGCATGTGGGCTTTCTGCTCTAAGGACCGTAATCGATCGCAGTTCCAATTTCCACTGGTTCATTGGAGAGCTCCTCTAAAGTCTTACCCTTCGCCTCGGGAAGCGCAAAATACATAAGAATGCTGGATACAACTGCAATAATAGCATAGATTAGAATCATGTTGCCTAATCCAAGGTATGCCAGGAGAATAGGGAAAATGCTAATGAATGCGGCTGCGGAAATCCTGTCA
>JAKBGP010000120.1 GCA_021833045.1 Thermoplasmata archaeon | reverse complement strand
GGACAATCTCACCATCTCATGTCACAACTGTAACCAGAAGAAGAACAACCTCACAGCAGAAGAGTTTGGACATCCTGAAGTGAGGAAGATGGCATTGATCACCATGAGAGATGCAGCATTCATGAACACTGTAAGGTGGAAGCTTACACAACTTACAGGATCAGAACATACATTGGGATTCATCACAAAGAAGAATCGTATTTCTCTTGGTCTGGATAAAACCCATGTCAATGACGCATTTGTAATAGCCGGAGGAACTGATCAGATCAGGACATTGCCGTTTACAATCACACAGAGAAGGAGGAACAACCGTTCCATCCAGACAAACAGGAAGGGATTCAGGCCATCAATAAGAAGGAAAAGATATGCATTCCAGCCTGGAGACATGGTTCTGCATGATCATGAGAGATTCAGTGTTGTCGGTGTGCATAACTATGGAAAATCAATCGTAATAAAAGGAGGAGAAAAGAAGATGGACATAAACACAAAGAAGGTAAAACTGGTAAAATATGGAAAAGGATTGAGGTTCACTGCCCAATTCCTCTCACCTATGAAGAAGGTGGGTATCCTTGGGGGGAGTTAGATGATTGATCTACAATCAATTTTTTTGCATGGCTATTTGCTTAAGTCAGACTGATAAAGAAAATAAAATATACGCATTAACTATCAGCATATTGGTCGGTACTGGTTTTCAGGGCTCGTAGTCTAGTGGTTATGATACCGCCCTTACAAGGCGGTGGTCACCGGTTCAAATCCGGTCGGGCCCATATTTTCTTCAGTATTGTTTAGTATTCGTGTATATAAAGAAAATCCGTTCTTGAATTTCCCCTGTGTAAACCCAAGGACCACTTTCTGTGGTATATTAACGATTGAATGAAAATTAACTGGATCTCCAGTTCTTCAGTCATTATGATCGTTTCATGAGGTGGGCAGAATTTTTTCCATTACAAATTCACTTCCGTCCGTATCCATAACCCTGAATCCGTTCTTGTAATAGAAAGAAAATCCCACAGAATTTTGTCTGTGAACTTATAATCTGCATTCCAGAATACCTTTTTTCTTCATAATTTTCTCCGCCTCAAAAAGTAATGCTTTTCCAATCTTCCTGTGCGTGTATTCCGGTTTAAGATATAAGCGAAGTAATTCAGCTTCGCTGGCACCAAGCTTCAATTCCATAAATCCAGTTAAGATCGAATCTGAAAAGGCTCCCAGGAATAATATATCAAGGTCAGATTGAGAACTTACTATTTCTTTTAACAGTTTTTCTTTGGAATATTTTTCCCTTATCCAATCCTCAATATATTCTTCATTGTATATGCCTGCGTAGGTCCATTTCCATGATTCTCTGGCAACTTCAATCAGAGTTTCCAGGTCCCCAATGGATATTTTCCTAATTTCTATGGTCATTGGTTAGAACTCCTGATAGGGTGTAATCATTCACGATAAATAATAACCATGGGCATATACAAGACTGGAATTAAGACATGGATGGCAAAGTGAATTGAAAATGCGAAATTGTTTCTCCGGAGTATAGGAAATGTTTAATAATTAAGATTGTTGGTTTGACAATGTCTGACTTTAGAATTCCCTTTAATTTTCAGCAAAAAATCATAATAAATAAAAAATGCAAAATTCCAACATTAGTTACTATTAAATACAAATTCACCATTAAAGGAAAATGGTTAAGCCTGGAATTCCCAGTGTACTGGATATGCTATTTGAGATCAGGTGCACGGAGAGGTTAACAAGATGGTAGATCTGATGAAACCTGAAAATATGTTTAGGGAATCAACTGTGGGCATCGTCATACCGACTTACAATGAATACCACAACCTCATGGACCTTCTTCCGCAACTCAGGGATCTTGAACTTCATTCAATATATGTGGTGGATGATGATTCAAAGGATGGGACCAACCAGCTTATTGATATGTTCCCGGATGTCAAATTCTTTGTGAGAAAAAATGAACGGGGGCTGGTTTCTGCCGAACTTGAGGGAATGAGACGAGCCGAAAATGATTACGTAGTAGTAATGGATGCGGATTTCTCACACAATCCTAACATTATAAAGAACATGATAAATTACGCAATCAAAACACAATCAGATGTTGTGGTGGGTTCGAGATACATAAAAGGAGGTTATAATGGAGATAAACTATCAAGAAAAATTATCTCCACAGTTGCCAATAAACTGGTAAATCTGGCATTTCATCCCTCTGTCAAGGACGTAACATCAGGGTTTAGGGTTTACTCAAAGAGAGCATATAAATTCCTGTCCAGTCAGACAACAATAAAGGCGGGATACACAGGTCAGGTGGATATACTTGAGAGACTCATAACCAATAATTACAAATGTTCCGAATTCCCAATTGACTTTAAACCCCGAGAGAAGGGAGACTCGAAATTAAAAATTAAAGATATAAAGGACTTCTTTTTCTTCATAGCGTCAAAGGGTAATTTCTTCAAGTACATACTTGTGGGCATATCCGGTGTGTTTGTCAGTGAAGGTCTTCTTTTCGCCCTACACACCTTTAATCCTTATATTGCGGACATTGTGGGGATTGAGGCATCCATAACCTCGAACTTCTTTCTGAATGATCTCTGGACTTTCAAGAACAGAAAAAAGAGATTTGGCATCTACAAAAGACTGGCCATGCACAATTTCTTTTCGCTCATCCCCGGGATTGTTAATTTTGCCTCATACATTATGCTGTATGTGGGTGGATTCGAATACCTTATGGCAAATTTCCTTGGGATTGCAATTGCATACCTGTTCAGGTACCTGTTCTCAACAACTCTTGTATGGGGAGAGAAGAAGCAGAAGTTTGACCCGAAATTGGTTGAAAGTCTTGAGAACTGAACATGAAACTTTAAATAATTTTCAATGCTGTTGATTTCGTCTGATGCAGAGTGATAAAGGAATATTGAACAATGACAGGTACTTAGCCCTCATAGTTGGTACTCTTTCATTTTATTTTGCGGACCTCTTTTTTTACCTCAGTGGTTATTACTCCATTGGATATCTCATAGTGCAGTGGGTACTGATTGCATATGGCATATTTCTCTGCGTGTATTCACTTGTTATCCATGACCGCATTCAACTTCCTTTCAGGACCCTTCTAAAAGTACTGTTTGTACCATTTACAATATTTCTTCTTATATATACCGTGATTTTCCACCTTTTTTCCAACGTCCTCTATTCTTTGATCATAATAGCTTCAATCGTTTATTTAGTGGAAACTCCGTTTGACGCAAAAGTGTTGAAGCTGTTCACACCTAACAGAAATCTGCAAGATAAAGTTCTAATCGTTATTTTTTCAATTGCAGTACCACTCGTAGTTTTTTTTATTGTTTCTAATATTTATCTCTCAGCTTTTTCAATTGTGCTGTCAGCTATTTCCGTATATCTTGCCCTGAACCACCTCAATGTGGGACGCAGAAAAGAATCAGCTTATCTGGCAGTAATGATACAATTCATAGTCCTGAGTCTTGGATTTGTTTTCCTCATCGCACCATTTCAAACGGATGAACTTCTATTCGATTTCTACTCTGCTCAATTGATACTTAAAGGAGGAAACCCGTATCTTCCCAATGCACTACACAATGTATTTAGATATTACAGTGTACCATATTCGTTCAGAACACCACTCACCACTGGAGGTTATGCAAAAGGATTGTTCTATCCGGCCCTATCGGCGTTAATACTATTACCGGCTGCACTGTTGAAAATTGATCCGAGATATGAGATTTTTGCTTTTACAATCGGGATAGTTTTTCTTGCATTCTTTTTCATGAAACGGAGAAACTTGCAGGATTTTTTCCCCATGCTTGCACTGTTGTTAATTTCTGACGTGGGTGTTCTCACCTTTGCCGGGTACTCTGATGTGGATATCTTCTGGGCATTCTTTTTAATCATAACCCTGATTACTCGGGAAAGGACATATGTCCCTTCAGTGACCATGGGAATAGCATTGGCGCTCAAGCAGATCACCTGGGTTTTTTTCCCTTTCTATATAATTTTTATCTGGAGGGAGAAGGGTTTTAAAAGTGCTGTCAGGACCACGACGATTTCAGCCTTTATATTTTTAGTGGTAAACCTACCCTATATAATTCTTTCACCACATGCCTGGTTCAATTCTCTCATAGCACCAGAGACCATGCCCCTCATAGGAGTAGGTCAGGGAATCAGCATTATCTCGTTTGCAGGATTCTACATAATGAACAATCTGTATTTCACTGCAATGTTTTTCACAGAGATGATACTGCTGGTTATTCTATATTTCTTCAGGTTCGAAAAATACAAATATGCCCTGACTACATTTCCGCTGATTATTTTCTTTTTCAATTATAGGCTTCTTGTGAATTATCTTGTACTCTGGCCTCTACTTTCATTTTTCCTCATATGGGACGTCATGAAAATTGATGGAAAGAAATTGCTGAAAAAAATACCAAGGCTGAGTATCAATGGATTTAAAAAAGAGATCACATTGATCGCCCTGATTTTCATAGTACCATTGGGTTCTGCACCTTTCTTTCATATTCAGAGCGAGCCTATTTCAATAAACGGAGTTCATGTTTTTAATAATGGTGCGAATGTTGACAGGATGTTGCTGAATATAACTGTAAATGGCAATTTTTCGGATAAGCTTCAATTCAGAATTTATCCCGACATGTTTCTGGGAAATGCCTCGGCAAATGGGTATATCTGGAACTCATCCGCCCCTCCTTCTGGACGGAACTATCTCACCTATATTATCCGACCATTAAATTCAACATATGAGTTTCCATCTGGAATATCTTTCAGACTCGAAGCTTACTATGGGAAATACGCCACTTATTATAAAATAAGTTATCCAAATTCTGATAATTCACAGAGTAATTCAAGCTTAAAGTCTATTTTTGGAAGTGCATAAAGCAGTTCGCCCGGCTTATCATGATGGAAATAGTACCTTCGGACAGAGACTATTTCAATTCCATGTATTTCCGTCAGCAACCTTTTAAGCGTGAAGATCCCTGCTATATATCCGAGAGAGAAGGTCACACTTTACCAAAGTTATTATGCTCCAATTTCATTATTATGGTGATGGATGCCAAACCTTCGTGGGATCAGTACTTCATGAGAATGGCCTATCTTGCCGCGAGCCGTGCCAACTGCACAAGGAGAAAAGTAGGGGCGGTCATCGTGAAAGACAAGCATGTTGTTGCCACTGGATATAATGGTCCACCCTCAAACACGGTACATTGTGACGTTGTGGGTTGTATTAGAGATGACATGAATATACCTTCAGGTGAACGACATGAATTGTGCAGGGGGCTTCACGCTGAACAGAACGCAATAATTCAGGCTGCCCTTAACGGGGTCAGTACGAAAGATTCCATCATATATGTCACCACCCACCCATGTGTCGTATGTTCAAAAATGATAATGAACGCCCAGGTCGGAGAAATAATATATGCAGACGGATACCCCGATGAGCTTGCAGAGCTTATGCTTTTGGAAAGTGAGATCATAAAACGAAGGTTCTCCCTTCCAGAAAATGAGATAAGAACTATGCTGGGGGAATATTATCTTCAAGGTCCCGGAAATGACTAAGTTTTATAGTTACCTATCGCATGCCCATCCCAAGAGGAACAGATGTCATTAACAGTTATACTTATAAACGAAATGACCGGTATTATACAGGCCGTTGGTTATCCTGGTATTTTTTTTCTGATGGTCCTTGAGGGGATGCTGCTCCCTATACCATCTGAAGTTGTTATGGTGTTTGGAGGTTACCTCCTTTACAGGAATGATCTTACTGGAATAGGTTTCATACCGGGCTTTGGCGTTCTGCTCATAATTGGAACGTTAGGCAATCTTGTGGGTGCGCTAATTGCTTACTATCTGGGTGATAAAGGAGGTATACCACTTATAATGAAATATGGGAAATATGTGATGTTAGATGAAAAGTCCATAAACACCACGCAGAGATGGTTCAGAAAATATGGCGATATCTCGGTATTCGGCACCAGACTTGTTCCTATCTTCAGGACATTCATCTCCATCCCGGCAGGAATTGCAAAGATGAAACTGAGATATTTCATCCTTTTCACAGTTACGGGCATGATCATCTGGGACACCCTCCTTATTTACATAGGAATAAGATTGGGGCCCAACTGGGAAACAATGCTTTCTTATTCTGATATGTTAACGTATGTTGCACTGGCTGCAATAGCTTTCCTATTTGTCTACTGGCTCTATTTAACTTTTAAAAAGAAGAAATCGATGCAAAAAACAGACAAAGATCGGAGCTAGTGTTTAACATTCCTAGCGAGAAGCCCCCTTTCGCAAAATATGGGATGAAAGCGAGTGAAAATATAATGTGGTTGTCTGGATATTGTTCAGTCAGCTGGCAGACACGAGTGAAAGAGAAGGGATAGCATATTGCTTCATTCGTGCCCGCATCCGTAAAGTCAAATAACCTAGCATGAAGGAAAGAGCACCTTCGGGTCGAAGGGAATTGAAGCCCATGGAGATTCCACGGGCAACCTTTGAAGTGGGAAGCTCTCTGCGAGATCGG
>JAKBGP010000119.1 GCA_021833045.1 Thermoplasmata archaeon | reverse complement strand
TTCCACCGGGTTTCCATATTTATTCAAATTTTCAATAAACTGAACAAATTCATGGATCGTTGTTGCCCTGTCAATGTCACTTATTCCTGTAAAAGTTGATCTTGAATTGATAGTGAATGTGAATGAGGAATGGGAATCGTATTTCATATCTCCTGAATATATTGCCTTTTTTCCATATGGAAGAAATCTTGAATACAACTCCTCCAGAAATGGCATGCTTAAAATATTAGCTTGAGATTCCTTTATGGTGGTACAAATAAGCCCTCCAGATTCCTTTCTCAGCATTTTTATGGCATTGAAGTCTACGAATTGTGAAGCGAAGACCATGTCTGTTTCGCCTTCCCTCTTCTCATGGTCGAATATCAGCACCGGTTTACCTGATTCAAACTCATATTTCACCGATTCCTGCAATCCGTACTCTTTCATCATGAAGAGTTATTTCATGAGTGGATAAATATTTTTGGTAATTACCAATTTATGAGTTGTTATTATGCTGAATATAAGAGATGCAACTGAAAAAGATATTAAAATAGTAAAGTTGTTGGAAGACAGGGCATTCCTTCATGACGCTTATGATGTTGAGATGCTTCTGACTGCAATTATGGAAAGTGAAGGAATGTCCGTTATAGCAGAATATGATGGTAAACCTGCAGGATATTCAATTGCGATTGGTATGCCTAATAGGAAGGCGGATATTGAGAGCATATGTGTTGATCCCGGATTTCGCGGGAAAGGTATCGGAATAAGGCTTCTCTCATCCATTGAACAGAAAATGAAGGAGAGAGGATTTACAGAAGCGGTTCTTGAGGTGAGAGAACATAACAGGGGCGCCATTGCAATGTATGAAAAGGCAGGGTATATTTTCGTAAAAGTACTTCCGAACTTTTATGAAGGAGAACTTGAAGGGAGCAGAAATGCAATCAGGATGAAAAAAAGTTTGAAGTGAAATTGTCTATCTCTTTCTTTTGACCTGATTCCCCATAGATGAAAATTTTTCTCATGTTGAAGCTTCCGTAAAGGGAATGAAGAAGCGGAGAAATTGTTCGTATGTCGAGATATTTCCCATGTGCCATCACTTCTATCCTGTTCTTGACTCTGTCATCGTTTTTGAAACTGAAGGGAGGAACTACATCAATATAAAATTCTGGAAATTTCTCCTTCATTACTTTTCTGAATGCTTTTTCTTCAGATTCTTTGCTGATCTCATGCTGGGCTATGAGCTTTGCCAGATCTCTTCGCTCCACACTTCTGATAATATCTCCACCCTTTCCACGTTCCAGAAGGTCGAGAAATTGAATATCCTTCATTGAAGAAGTTCTTTTCTCAGGATATTCCATATCAACTGCCCTGCTTACCATTTTTTGAATAATTCTCACTGTCTTGTGAAAGTAGACAGACTTGTACATGAGAAATCTGGATATCAGAAGTGATTCAATTGCAGGAATACCTTTTTGTTCTATAAAAATACTTTCACCATCTGTCATCAGGACTGAAACAATTCTCCTGAAATCAAATGGTAGCAGGTTGACACCTGTAAAATAACTGTCCCTGGCAAGATAATCTATCTCATCGGAATCTATTGGCCCGCTAACAATTCTCTCTTCAAGTGGAAACTCTCCTGATTTTGCGAGTATGGAAACGACAGTGTCCGGGTCTATATGGTGCTTTTCCATAATCTCCTTGATCTGTCCTGATCCTTCCCTGCCGCTTATAATGTCTATTGAGACACTTTCATGTGAAATACCGTATTTCTCCTTGAAAAAACTCTCAAAAGAATGACTGAATGGAAAATGTCCTATGTCATGCAAAAGGGCTGCAGCCTTCAATTCACTCATGTGTTTTGAATTGAGCTTTTCCCCCATTTTTTCAGCTATGTACATGGTTCCAAGAGAATGCTGGAATCTTGTGTGTGTGGCTCCGGGAAAAACCATATGGCACAAGCCAAGTTGGGCAATCCAGTGAAGCCTCTGAAATTCCTTTGTATCAATTATCTGGAGAAATTCAGGTTTGACTTCTATTGGTCCCCAGATTGGGTCCTGTATTATCTTAAACATGTTGATTCTCAGTACCGAACGCACCTGGTTCGGGCCTGACGTCCTGTGAAGTTTGTCCTTCAATTCTCTCGACCCCGCTCTCCAGAAGCACCGCAAGTTCTGATTACCGTTGCTCCCTTCCGGACCTGGCGGATTTTCAGATAGACATATGACCATGATTCCTTTGATTCATGATCACATGACCTCCGATCTACTGGTGCGAAATTTCATCGGGCATTGAAAGCTTCACAGAGGCCAGGTTTACCTAGCCAGGAAGTCATCCCCACGTATAGACTTTGGGTCACAGAGGGCGCCTACCCCTCCAATCAAGTTCGGTAGACCTTTATCAATAACACTTTAATATTTTTTCTATTCGAATCGATTGATCTGTTTTGTATCACACAAATTTGAAATATTACCTATAGTAATTATTCTTTATGGAAAAAAACGTCGGCAGGTTGATTGATTATATTTATATACAAGCTATTTCATACATAGTACGGGTAAGATGAGAATAGAAATAGGCGAAAGAAAAACCCTGGAATTTAAAAGAGAAGAATTCAAAGGAGCTGATACACTTTTACCTGTTACAGTCTATGACAACACACTGGTTAGCATTGAATTACTTGAAATCAACAAGAGCATGGAAAAGGCATTGAAAAAAATCATTGAATTTTCAGACAGAGAGAACACGTTTGTGACAATTCAGAGAACAACATTGAAAACCTATTTGGTTTATCCAGGAGCTGCAGTGGTTGAAAAGGTTGGAAAAAGCCTTTCTGTATAGGCTTTTAGAATTTCTTTTTTGTTTCCCTGCTTCCAACAAAATCCTGAATTAATTTTGCAGCCAGCATTGCTGTGTTCCCATTGTCAAAATCCGGCGTGAATTCCAGTATATCAAAACCATATGTATTCTTTGCTGTTTTTCTGATGAGAAATCTCACATCAGTGTCCTTCAGCCCATAGGGTTCGGGCGTTCCAACACCAGGAGCAAAGGCAGGATCTATCCCATCCATATCAATTGAAAAATAAAGTCTGTCATGTAATTTTTGTTCAATGGATGAATATGTACTTTCTATTCCATATCTGTGTATATCCTCAGATCTCAGGAAAGTCACATTTTTGTATTCCGGGTCTTGATATTCTTCAATAGAAGTGGATCTTGTTCCGAATGAAAAAATCTTTCCGTGCCCAAGAACTTCAAGAGATCTTCTTGTGGCGCAGGCGTGATTATTCCTGTTGCCCATGTAATCATTCCTGAAATCCGAATGAGCATCAATTATAATCATCCCATAGTCATGGTAATTCCTTATGGAACCTCCTGTTATGGAGTGCTCTCCACCTATCATTATAGGTATCTTTCCATCCTTTCTTATTATTGAAACAACATTTTCCACTGTATCTACAGTCTCATCCGGACTCTCAGTAACATAAAGATCGCCGATGTCACACATTCCAACCTTTGTAAAATCAATCTCATAAGCCACGTCGAATGATTCAAGGTTGTCATATGCCCTCCTTACTTCAAGGGGGCCCCTTGAAGAACCTCTCCTGAAAGAAGATGTATAGTCAAATGGGACACCGAATACCACATATTTCGAGTCTTCATAATCATAAACTGCGTCAGCCAATTTCCTGTGTGAAGCGTATGCTGACAGTTCTATTCCATGATCTTTCTGACTCCCATTGCTTCCCAATAGGATACCTCCGTTCCAGCATTAACTTTTCCAATTTGAGATTCATCTATTGTCAGAATGAACGTTTCGTATGTTTCTGTGTCCATCAACTGTGCTTCCTTGTTATTAACGCTAAGAACCTGGGCATTTTTCTTTTCTATAATTGGAACCTTCACTTTGTGCTTCACTGGATAAACAACGCTTCGTTTCTGTCCGTCGAATATACCTATAGCTACGATTCTTCCCTTGGCCTCACCATGCTTCCCGGGCTTGGACATGTTAATTTCCATGATCTTGCATGGAGCATCATCAATGAGCATGTATCTTCCTACTTTTAATTCCCTAACTTCAGCTTCCTGCCAACTCATAATACCACTGCCATATATTTTATGATAATATATTTTTTTATTTTTTTCTGTCCTCGCATCCGTGAATGATATATAATCCGTTCGAATATAGGTCAAATGTATTGAATGAAGATCAATAAAACATGTTTAGTTGCCCTCATAACCCTGTTTTTGATGGTTCCGCTATTACTCTTTATTTTTATATATGATATTTCAACATACTCTATTCCCACATCAGAATTTAACAGATTTTACGTTTACAGTCTGACCTATGCATTAATTGGATCTTTAGCTGCTATTGTCCTGTCATTTTCTATGAGAAAACTGAAGAAAAGTTCATTGCCTTATGGATTGGCCCTCATAAATGGAGTACTCTGGTCAGTAGATGGAATTTTACAGTTGCAGCCTCAGATGCCATATGGATTCCTAACCTTTGTTATTTATCCAGTCATATCAGGAGTTCAATACAATTCGCTTTATAATTTCCTCATGATTGGATACAATCTGTGGATCATTCACCCTTATCAGTTCAATGCCCTCAGTGGGGCCCTTCAGCTCTTTCTTGGTATATCCTTTATTTTCAACAGATCAGAAAAAGGCCTGAAGATCATTGCATATTTTACAATTGCTTGGAGTCTGATCATATGGATATTTGGAGAAGCTTTTGGGGGATTGTTCAGTGGGGTTCCAACCTATCTTACAGGATTCCCCGGTTCAGCTTTCATATATATCTTAATAGCTGTTCCTTTCATTTCCTTGTATTTCAATTTAAAAGAGAACCTAATCAGATATTTCTCATACTCAATGATCGTTTTCTTCTCAATATCTGCAATATTTCAGTCTATTCCTGGAAACGGCTACTGGCACAATGGGGCCTATGCAAATATTGTATATTCCAATATATTTAATCAAGGCGAACCCTATGTTCTTTATGAATTTCTCAACCATGTCTGGCCAGCATTCATTTTATTTAATTATTACCTTAATATTATATTTATTATTATTCCTCTGGCCCTTATTATTTTATTGTTAAGTAAAAGAAGGATTTCCTTTTTATTTTCTGCAGGATACATTCTACCTCTTTGGATCATATTCCAGAATATGGGTATTTACGTGAACCCATCAACTGATCCTAACAGTGGTTTACCCCTTGTTTTGCTTTTTCTGTTCCTGTATTTTTACTCTAATGAGGCAACTATAGACACAAGTTCGTTAAAAGGTCGAACAGAAAATAAAATATCCTGAGAATTGCTTACCGTTTTAAGGGTCTGTGGGGTAGCCTGGTATCCTTCCAGCTTCGGGAGTTGGAGACTCCGGTCCAAATCCGGGCAGACCCACTATTAGTTATGTTATTTTTGTTTCATTATACCTAAAAAAAATTAATTTTAGAGCTTTCTTTATATACTGATTTATTATCAACGGATCACTTTCTTAAATATAAAAACAACAGAATAAAGATAAACCACTTTTACTGATATAATCTTTAATAATCTAAGGTGTTAATTTACTTATTTAAAGGAATAATAATGTTAAAATTCCATCGTTAAAAAGGTGTTAATTCATCTGTGATTATTTTTAATTGAAATCTACGGAGTTGAAAATCATTATATACTTCTGTGGATATTTACATAGATGGCAGAAAGTCATAAGATAGTAATTGCACCACACGTACCAATATATGTTGGAGATTTAGGTATTACTCAATTTGGGGAAGACCTCAGTAGGACCATGTTGTTCACTTCAAGTTGGGATAGGCACTGGAGAAGAAAAGGTACTGTTACGAATCTTGATAAAGGTGACATCATGATATTCGCATTTAAGAATGAGAATGATAAAGAATGGTATGTTATAGGGGATGCAGTTCTACTTTATGAAGGGGTAAAGGAAGGAGTTTCAAGTTGCGAACATGATGCGGGCGATGAATGGAAATGTTGCTACCACTTCACGGACTTCCGACTTTATTCAAAATATATCTCATATGAGCAAATGAAAGCAGAACTTTCTAATTTCAGGCCTGATATTCAAAAGGTTGTCCACCTATCGCCAGATGATTACGTTCATCTGTTATCTATGACTGCTACACAATAATTTTGGTGTTTTAAAGGTTTATTGTATATCTTTTAAAATGCCAAATTTAATTTTCCTATCAGAAATCTTCCAAGTAACTTCATAGAATCCAATGTAATCGGATTCTGACACATTTAACTTCTGTTCTATTTCTTTTGTTAGGATCTTTATTAACGAAGAGCCACATCTAGACGTGTTATATACTGCTATTTGCTTGTTTAGCAATGGGAGGGTTATAAAGGGAATAAGTTAAATTCGTCTATCCTCAAGTAGATAAATTGATATAATCGAGTTATCTTTTATCCTCCAAGATTAATGTTAAATGGGTGATTACGATTAGATAGTGAGTGAAAGAGTCAAATAATGATAATATCGACATGAATGATAATCTGATAGATGAAGTAAAGTCTTTTGTGCAAAAAATATCGGTCGTTTTTCA
>JAKBGP010000118.1 GCA_021833045.1 Thermoplasmata archaeon | reverse complement strand
GTGAGCAAGTCAACGTTCTTCCAGAGCGTCAATTATTTGCAGAACCTTGGCCTTATCACACTGATCAAGAAGAAGATAGGCAGATATTATACAATGGAGTCACAAATATTATTATCGGATGAGTCTATTGTATATGGAGAGCTAAGAAGAAGATTGTGATCATGGCGATCGATATGGAGAATAAAAAAACAGACAGAATAGGGGAAAATTTGGTAATAAATGGAGATTGTATTGAGGCTATGCACTCCATTGATAGCGACACTGTAGATTTAACCTTCTTCGATCCTCCATTCAATCAAGGGAAGGCCTATTTGAATTTTGATGATGAGCAGCCTTCTGAGGAGTATTGGAAATGGATTGAGGAAGTACTCGATCTGATTAACAAGAAATCATCTGCTGGTGCATCTATCTACTTCATGCAGAGAGAAAAAAACACAGAGGAAGTTTTGCGATCTTTAAGGAAAACTGGTTGGACATTTCAGAATCTAATCATATGGAGAAAAATGACTTCTGCGGTTCCTTCGGAAATTAGATACGGGAAGCAGTTTCAAATTATAGTATATGCCACAAAGGGAGATAAGCCAAGAATCTTCAACAAACTCAGGGCAAATATTCCGCTTCCGAAGAATTACAAAAACGAAAGAAAAAATGGAGTATTACTGACCGATGTTTGGGACGATATTAGGGAGCTCACCTCGGGATATTTTGCTGGTGATGAGGCTCTCAGGGACAAAAATGGAAATAGAGTTCACGCACAACAATCACCGCTTGCATTACTGTTGAGGATAGTCCTTTCTTCATCACTCCCTGGTGATACGGTACTGGACCCCACGGCAGGTACAGGGGTCACCGCTACAGTTGCATCTCAACTTAAAAGGAAGAGCATATCGATTGAGATAGATCCGAATCATTTTGAGCTTATCAAGAATCGTTTATCGTCCTTGCGGAAAGCGGATGACATTGTCAAACTTAGAGCTTATTACAATCCAACGGAAAAGCTTGACGATATCTGGCCATTTTCTAGGCCGTTGGACAATTTTTTGTTCGACAAACAACAAGTGATCGCTTGATTGCTTTTGAAGATATACTGGAACTTTACGCTTCATGTGTGAGACATCTTACCAAGAGGAAAATATCTCTTAATTCGGACATGCTGGAGGTGGTAGCTATCTCTGCAGGAAATAACCTGGCGTATGCAGATGATAGAAAAAGACTACTTGATCTAAAGTTAGATTTTTGGCGAAATGTTGAATGCCCACCAGTCAGAGAGGGGCTAAAGTACTCAACCTCACAACAATTTCCAGATTTTATCCTTCAGTCTAAGAAAACCAATAATGGGCTTGTCAACGGCAGTATCCTTGAACTCAAGGATTCAAAGGGCGGAAGTATTGCTTCTTTCAATTCCACCATACCTACTAAAACGAAGAGCCTCCGTGAAATAGATGTGATAAACCAGACTGATACGGTTTCCAAGATAGTAAAATGCAAAGACGGATCAGTATCTCAAGTGAATGAATACTACGATTTCCAAAGGAATTGTTTCTATTTGGTACGAACGCATCGGGACTCAGACAAGGTGAAAATTTCAATCATTCACGGGTCCTTCTTCGAGACAATACCAAAAGAGACTCTCTTTTACCAGATGTTTCTCAACGCTTTACGCAGAAACCTATCCAATAAGAATGTGAGTTTATCCCCTGAGGCAATGAAGGAAGTGGAAAAAGCGTTATCTTACATGACTGACCAGACAGTAATCGCTTCATCTCAAGAGATAGATAAGGCATCGGTCAAGCCGCGCCTGAGAATTATGGCAGAGGTCCATTCAGAGGGCAATCCCCACGGAAATAACTATGATATCCCAGAAGGAACGTTTAACCTAATCCTACCACAATCTCTGTTCAGTTCCGAGTTAAAAGATGTTATTCTGGCAACTAATCGCGGTATAGACGTTATGGAGATACACCACAAAAGAAATGGAACTCACTACGTATTTTCTTTTCATCCAAAAACCTGAAAAACGATATAGAACACAAGAGTTTCAGCTCAAATTCACCTCGACTTTCACCCACGCATCTTTTACTGATATCTTATTTGTGAGGCCAGCGTCTCCAAACTGCGGTACAATTTCAATATACAGACTGTTGGTAATGATCCTGTTTACGGCAAACAAGATAATATGTAGTTCCGTATCTTTCCATATGACTTCCAAAATTGCTATCTTTGATTTCTGTTCCTTTTATCCATCAAAAGATGGAATTGAACATTCTGCATCATAAGTCAGAGGGCGTTAAAATACAAAATTTACTCCGAAAAAACAAACTATAATTACCATAACAAAGCTAATTTAAAACTTGAAAAATTGAGGAATTATTACCGTCCCAGGACGGTATATTCCTTTTAACTCATCAAAGACTTAAGAATGTTTGAAATGAATAAGAGTTTCGGAAAGAGGATCTATACACCATCTCTCTTTGCTAAGGATATTCTTTACTTAGCGAGCCACCTTCCAGAAATCTTAGAAGCAGTAAGGAGCAGATCTGTCTCCAGGAAATTTGCTGAAAAAATCATGACCGTGATAACGGCAGTCAACGGTTGTGTTTACTGCCAGTGGTTTCATGGAAAGCTGGCCCTTTCTAATGGAATCAGCAAAGAGGAACTATCGGATCTTGTAAATCTACAGTTCCAATCCCATGCCTCCCCTGAGGAGGCCCCAGCACTTATTTATGCTCAACATTTTGCCGAAACTGATCGGAACCCTGAACCGGAGATGACACAGAAACTCGTGGAATTCTATGGACCGAAGACCGCATCCCACATTCTTGTTTTCATTCGGCTTATATATTTCGGCAATCTGGCAGGCAACACATGGGATGCTGTTATCAGCAGGATTAGAGGAGACCCTGCGGAGAACAGTAGCAGAATTTTTGAGGCCTTCTTTGCTTTTGCGGCTATGTGGGTAATGATTCCTGCCATGATTTTCACAAGGAAAGGAGATCTATGAATTTAAAGAGGAATGCTACTGACCCTGGAATTTATAATTCATGTGCCCAGGTGATTCAGACGCCAGGGCTCGTTATATGATTGCCGGTTTTCACCACAGATGGCACAAAAGTTAAACTGGAAGTTAAATTGAAAGGATCAGAATTATTCTGGGAGTAATAATGAAATTTGTAAGCATGATATGATGATACGCTCAGTAGAACTCGGAAAACGTCAATTGCATGGAGTTTCAATTGCTTACTAATCTTCCTGTACTCATTATTGAGTTATCAGTTTGTTTTTGAACCAATCAACGGTTCTTCTAATTCCTATTTCATAAGGGGTGTAGGAGAAATTTGGGAATGTTTTCAGTAATTTTGTACAGTCTAGAACATATGGATCTTCATATTCGTAAAGAAGCTCAACGAGTTTACGGGCACTTGAATTAAAAAATCCAATAGCTCTAATAAACTTGCTGGAAAGCACCTTTATTCGTGCCCTGCCTCCGGCAGAATGAAATATTTCTTCTATGAACTTTCTCGCTGTTATGCTGGGCCCTGCCACATGAAATACCTTTCCGTATGTTTCTGGATCTTGTACCATTAGCAGCGTTGCATCAGCTGCATCATCAATATAGGTGAAATTATGTTCCACATCAGCGTTCATGGGCCATATCACACTTTTATCGTTGATAGCATTGCGAAAAATAGATCCATATAATTCATTTACTACGTTTGGGCCATAGAAATCAGCAAACCTTGGGATGATCACATTTATCTTACCTTTCAGATGATAATCCCACAGCATACCCTCTATTTGGTTTCTTATCATGCCTTTCTCAGATTTTGCATTAAGCGGATGAGATTCATCAACAGGAAGGTACTGGAACCTGCCATAGCCATAAACGTTTCCTGGAAAAACTATCAATGGCCTCGATCCTACACAGCCCTTTAGAATGTTGAGAATCGACCTCAGGTAATATTTTTTCCAATAGACGTAGGGAAAATTGTGACCCAAGTATATGACTGATGCATCCTTACAGACTCTGGAAACTCCTTCCTCATTCATCACGTTAGTTGATATCACCTCAACTTTCCCAGTGTAAAGGTCAGCTGCTTTTCTTTCGTCTCTTACCACTGCTCTGACTGACCCCCTCTTTTCAAGGATCTTTCTTATCACGGAGCGCCCATATGCTCCAGTGGCGCCGAAGACAACGTGTATCCCATCAGTATCCATTTTCTCAGTTGAAGACAACATAGTTAGAATACTGAATGACTGGTCAGTATTAAATCTTTCTTACATGAATTCTTTAATAGTCGGTGATATTACAATTATGCCCAAAGTAGTCAAAGGTTACAGAAACCAGGCGATGGATACAATCATGGAATCAGCTTCCCGGCTGTTTTTTAAACGTGGATACCAGGAAACCAGCATGGAGGATATTGCCAGGGAAATAGGCGTAACAAAAGGCACACTTTATCTCTATTTCAAAAACAAGGAAGAACTGCTTTACGAGGTGTGCAAGAAGAATTTGAAACTCTTGGAAGACAGTCTTAACAAACTAGTATCTGCGGATATTCTTGAGGGTGCAAAAAATTTCTTCAGGACAGAATTGGAACTGCCCGAACACCTGAGATTTCACTGGATTTTTGCGCTTGGGGAAATCAATAAAAATCAGAGGGTGAGAAAAATATTAATAGAAAGCTATGAAAGTTACGTTAAGATAATTTCGAGTAGAATTGAAGAACTTAAACGCAATGGTTTGGTTTCTAGAGGGACAGACCCCAGAAAACTCTCCCTTACTCTGATCGCCCTGCACAATGGTATAATGATGGGCATGATGCAGGGCTTAAGTGAAACGGAAGCTTCTGAAATGTTTGATGCCGGTACCAGATGCATATTGGAAAATTTTGATGTTGTCAAATATTAGTCTATTTTTTCATATTTCATAATATCCTAATGCACAGATGAACTTTGATCTGTCATTCCTTTACGGCTTTTAGACGAAGGAATATCTGATCTTCATGGAAAAGACAGACATTGGCTTTGTCAAACATTGAAAGGTATCTGGGTTCAGCTGCACGAATTCCCATGCAGTGATTCAACAGAAGTGCCCATATCATTAGGTAGGGGGCCTCAATCTCAGCGGTTTGAGCACTGAAAGAAGATAAATTCAGATCTCAATTATTTGCAGCCTGGGATGCGAGTAAGAGAAGCTCCTGGACCCAAAGATAAGCAACTTTCAGGAACGACAGGGCCTCAAGACCTAACCTCGTCCGAACGCGAAACCTTTCGGATTGTGAAAGACAGGATCATAAACAGAACAAAAGTGAGAACCCATGTCTCAGTGAGGTTAGTTCGAAAGAATTAGGTCATACTTTTTTGAATTAGGGGATATTTGAAAAATTGGGGGAGGAAATTAAGCAGAAATATTTGAAATTCAATAAAATTCGATAAAGAAGCGAAGATGGAAATGAAGCCTATAAAAATATATATCGTAAATTAACTCAATTAGAACTGTGATTAGAAGAGCAGTGTTGAATTTAATCATGTTTGCGATTGTGCCTGCTTAGTAATTATCCATAATACCTACTTAGATAAGCCTGCGTTGGAAGTTGTTCCGCTCTAGTAAGGTAGAATGAATAATGTAAGGATTGGTAATCCAGAATTCCTACCTTATAAAGGGAAGTGGATTCTAAAATTGTCAGATATTTTGATTGAAACTTGAATAAATTCATTTGTAAAAATATCTAATTTTTGGGAGATAAATATTAATACGTATAACCGTATATACGGGTATATGGTTAAAACCAAAATAACCGTGTCGGTGGAAAAACCTGTAGTCGAAAACGCAAAAATAGCCCTGCTGAAAAAGGGTAGGACATTGACCGATTATATAGAAAAATCCCTAAGATCATTGTCTTCATCTGAAATCATCGAAGATATGTGCAAGGAACTGAACTTTAATTGCAGTTATATAAGCACAGAACAAGTGGAGAAAGACAGACCAGATCTAAAAGGAAAGGCCCAATCGGAAATTGAAATTAAGGAAGTGCGTAATGCAAGGGCAGCGCGTGTATCTTGATACATCCATGCTGGTAAAAAGATACGTCAAGGAAGTGAAAAGCGACATCGCTGACACCTTCTTTCATCTGGCTCAGCGCAGTGAAGCCGTAATTTGCATTTCTGAGATCAACTTAGGTGAAACTGCCGTCGTGTTTGACAAATATTCAAGGAAATTTGGTATAAATGCGAGAGATAGATTTCGAGCCATGCTCAGGGAACTGGGTTCTCTTGAAAGATCTTCTGCAGTTGAAATATTTCCAGTTACAAGTCAGATTATACGAAATGCCACGAAAACAGTTCTTGAACAACACCTATACATAGTGGATGCAATTCAATTAGAAACCTGCAAAGATGCTAAGAGTGACAAGTTTTGCTCTGCGGATATGGAACTTAATGCAGCAGCAAAAAAAGCTGGACTAGTTACAGTCCTTTAAGTGACTGAAGATTATTTGAAAATTTACCAATCTCTTGAGAGAATAAAATAAATTAAAAATAGTATGCAGAGACTATCCATAGAGCCTTTTTTATTTCACTCATAATCGTTT
>JAKBGP010000117.1 GCA_021833045.1 Thermoplasmata archaeon | reverse complement strand
CAGAAGTCTAAGGAATACCGGGAGAAAATTGAAGGTGCAAAATCTGCCATGGAGAATTCTCTGAAAGGGATAGTTGAGGAACAAAAAAAGAAGAAAAAGATCAGACAGAAATTCTGGTTCGAATCATACCACTGGTTCTTCACCTCTTCGGGCAAGATTGTCCTTGCTGGAAAAAATACTGATACAAACGAGAAAGTTGTCAAGAAACATATGGAAGAGAAGGATATCTATGTCCATGCTGATATGTATGGTGCTCCAAGTACTGTTATCAAGTGGGATTCCGGAGCAGAAATCTCTGAGCAGGACATAAAAGAAGCTGCTACATTTTCAATAAGTTTTTCCAGGGCATGGCAGAATGGTCTCGCCTCAGGATCTGCATACTGGGTTACACCATTGCAGGTCAGCAAAACGCCGGAATCGGGACAATATGTCAGGAAAGGTTCATGGATTATTCGGGGGAAGAGGAATTATCTTTTTTCACTACCTATGAAATTGTCAGTGAAAGCGATTGAATACAATGGTATCAGGATGCCCATGATATATCCATATATGGGTGATGAGGGCTCTGTTTCTATTATTCCAGGTAACAGATCAAAGGACAAAATAGCAGTTGAAATTGCACAAACTCTTGAAATGGACACGGAAGAAATTATAACAATACTTCCAACAGGAAACAGCACTATTGTTAAATGATGCTGGCAAGTTCTTTCTTGAGCTTTTCAAGAACTCCAACATCTTCCGGTTCGTACTTTAAAGCAATTCCAGTATAATAGGTCAAAAGGTCTATAAAATGTATCAGATAGAAGTATTTTGCCAAATATGAATCACCTTTTGGAACGATATGATGGAATTGAATTCCAGAGGTTTTTTCCATTATATCCATTCTTTTTTGATTCCGAGAATTAGGGTCTCCATCTATGGAAATATAGAAAAATGAATTTTTCATTTTTTCATTCACAGAGAGGGGAACCAGTTCATTGTGGTTCTGTTCTGAAAGAACATGACTAATTGCAGGCAGTTTGGAATTTTCATTAAACTGAGTTTTTGTCCTGTAACTCATGGATGCATATGGTTCCCATGAGATCACATATGGAATTTTTCCAGAAAGAGTAATATGTTCAGCTAGTTTCTTCACTTCTTCATTGTTCACAAATCCAATAGAATCCACGATCTTCTTTCTTTCAGAATCAGTTATTCCAATGAAAGTGTTAATCATGGGCATCAGTAGATATCCAAGGGCCTGTCTTGGTTGAAGTCCGCCAGGAATTTCAATAACCTCATCTGCAATAGATTTAAGCTTTCCACCTGTAGTTATGGCGTGCACCTTAAATCCTCGCTGGTGTGCCATGTTTGCGACAGATATGGTTTCCTCAGTGTTTCCTGAGTAACTAACACAGATGATGAAATATGATTCATCGACATATTCAGGCAATGAATAGGAGTCAACCACAGTGATATGCAGTTTTGTGCAAAGTTCTGAAAATATCCTCCCGGAAACTCCTGAGCCACCCATACCAGCAACTAAAACAAATCTATAATTTCCTCTCTTAAACGATTCAGAAAAATTAACCTGTTCCTTAATATTGTTTATCTGAGAAAGAAAACCCAATTTTTTCACCCAAAATCATCATATTGGGTTAATTACCATTAAAAGAGCCCACATTGAAGGGAGGATTGCTGCAAGGGTAAGTATGGTATATATCATTGTATTCTGAGACATATTTACCATATGTTGAATTTTTTTATTAATCTTTCGAATGTGGTACGCTTATACTATAGTTGTGAAGACTTTTTACAAAAGGAAATCAGTAAAAAAATTATATCCAACTTCTGTATCTTGAATTTATGTCCCTATTTGATATGAATGAGAAAGAGTTCATAATTGAACTAGCAAATAGAATTATTCCAGTTAAATCTATCAGTCCTGCATCCGGGGGTGAAGGAGAAACCAAACGTGTGGAAGTAATCGAATCAATTCTTAAGGAACTGGGATATTTAAATTTTACAAGGTATAGCGTAAAGGATACTTTTGGATATGAAAGGCCCAGCGTAGTTCTTAAAATCGGGAATAAACCAAAAACTGTCTGGATAGTTTCACATATTGATACTGTACCCGAAGGAGATCTTAAACTATGGACAAAGAATCCATTTGCCGTAACAGTTGATGGTGATAGAATATATGGAAGGGGGACTTCAGATGACGGTCAGGCAATTTTCCTATCAATGCTTCTCCTTAGAAGATTAAAGGGAAAAGAAAATGATCAGGCATATAGTCTTGGACTGGCTTTTGTTGCAGATGAGGAGGTTGGAAGCCAGTGGGGAATACAGTATCTTCTTGAAAAAAATATATTCAGGAAGGAAGATCTTATATTTGTTCCTGATGCGGGTTCATCTACAGGAATGGATATTGAAATTGCGGAAAAAAGTATATTGTGGATGAAATTTACGGTTAATGGAAAGCAGTATCATGCAAGCATGCCCCAAAATAGCATCAATTCCGCAAGAGACGGAATGGAGTTTATTTTAGGGTTGGATAAAATGCTTCATGAAAAATACAACGGAAAAAATGATATTTTCAACTATCCATATTCGACTTTTGAACCAACCAAACATGAGAAGAATGTTGATAATGTGAATACAATCCCTGGAAGAGACGTCTTTTACATGGATTGTAGAATTCTTCCTGACATTGACATTGATAATGTAATTGATGAGGTAAATCTACAGATTGTGAATTTTGAACAGACTCACTCATCGAGGATAAGGCTTGAACTGGTACAGAAGGAACAAGCTGCAGTACCAACATCTCCTGACTCTGAAGTTGCCGTAAAATTGGTGGAGGCTCTCAGAAAAAGAGGAGAGGAACCAAAAGTGTACGGAATTGGAGGAGGGACGTGTGCTGCCTTTTTCAGAAGAAAAGGGATGAGTGCAGTCGTATGGTCAACAACTATACCGGAAGTTGCCCACCAGGCAGATGAATACTGTGAATTGGATCATATACTGAAGGATGCGGACACGTTTGTACTAATCCTGTCCTAAACTCTATTCATTATCTGATTTTGATAGATCTCTTATTCTGGATACTCCATCTATTTCATTAATAATACTTACAACTTGTTCTGGTGTATCTTTCTCCCAGTTTCCACCTTTAATCATTTTTTCCCTGATTCGTGTTCCTGACCATTCATTTCTATTAATCAATCCAAGGGAATTAACCTCATACTTCTTCTCAATGAAAAGCCTTCTTACAAGTGGATTATTGGTATATACTGAATCAAATTTCGGAGTGAGTGATTCAACATGGGCAACCCAGAGTGGATTTGAATTCACATCCTCTATTGGAATGATGTAAAAGTTGAATATGCCCATGGATTCAAGAGAGTTGGATACCATAAGATGTCTCTCTCCTGCAGTAAATGGATTCAATAGTGTATGTGAATACTGTGCACTTCCAATTCCAATAATGACAGAAGAATGTATTTTGAGGATTTCTTTTATTATTTCTATGTGCCCATTGTGAAAAGGTTGGAATCTACCGACAATAAAAGCTCTTGTCATTGTTTCATCTCCTCTATCATATTACATGTAAGCATATCTGTGTTTTCAAAGATGAACCAGTTAAGAACCTCCTTTATGTCACCAACCATTTCATTCGCAGAATCTATTGCATTGAGCAGTTGTTTCATACTTTCGACAGGCATGATGGGATTATCAACGAGGAGGTACTGGAATCTTTCTTTTACGAGATTTATTATATTGATTGGAGCGTGAACAAATACTTTACCGTTTAGAAACATATCTTCAGGCTTTACTTTCTTGTTTTTTCTCGTTTCCACAGAAATCTCAGGAGATTCGATTGAAATTTGCATATTGAAATAAATTCTGTTCAATAACGGATAAAGCATGTCAGAGACATAATACAAATCCCCTTTATCAGAATCAGTTCCATGTTCTGATCTTACTAATCCTGTACCTCTCACAAGGTAATTTTCAAACTCCCTTAAAACATTTATTTTTAGTTCCGAACATCGATTCACAACACTGATATATTTTCTCCATTCATCAGCTAAGTCAGTTTTTTGTGATGGTATATGATTTTTTACAAGATCTATCCATGTTTGATTGGAATCAATTGGTGGCACAGGTATATTCTCTTCCATTTTCCTGAAAGGTGGTATATACACAAGACTATCTATCATATCCTTAGCCGCTTTTCTCAGAATTGAGTAATGTCTGTTTTTTAGTTCCTCTTCTTTCTTTTTTATAGCCAGGTCCATTACAAGATTCTGTATTTCCAATCTCGTTCCATCATCCTCGCTAAAATGGCTGGATGACACATTTTCTTCATTTATTTTTTTACTAGTTTTCTCCCATTCCGGAAAGTTGCCAATTTCTTCCTTGAGATTTGAAATTTTTTTATCAATCTCATTGATGGAGCGCTCAATCTGAAAGAAAACAAATTTACGTAAACTGAAAAAAATATACAATGATACAGCTAAAATAAGGATTATTCCTATTTCAGTAAAATCAGAGCTTATTGACATTTTTCTATCTATATCTCCTATTCATCCACAAATTGTTTTAGTGCATCAAGGCCATTTTTTATGGTGTCTAAATCAGTTGCATATGAAATCCTTATATGTGATTCTCCCTGTTCGCCAAATGCCGAACCAGGTGTTACAATAATCCCTTTCTTTTCCAGAGCCTGCCTGGAGAATTCTACAGAAGACATATTCAGATTAAACTTTGGAAACACATAAAAAGCACCTTCTGGCTTTACAGTTTGTAAATTATTGATTTCTGAAAGTTTTTCCATTACTATTTCAAGGCGTTCCTTGAATATTTGCTTCATTTTTTTTGTCGATTCAGTATCTTTCAGCGCTTCAATAGCTGCCATCTGTGATATTGATGGTGCACATGTAATAGTCTGCTGCTGGAATTTATCAGCAGCATTTATTACATCTTTCCCTGATGCCATGTATCCCACTCTCCACCCCGTCATAGAATGACTTTTAGAAAACCCACTAATGATTATGGTATTTTTCAGTTCGGGATCGAGCTCCAGTGGGTTCTGAGATACTCCTTTATAAATGAGGTCCTCATATATCTGATCTGTAATAAAATAAATATCCTCATCAATGCACAGTTTCTGAAGTTTCTTTATCTGATCAGTGCTAAAAACCTTTCCAGTAGGATTTGATGGATTTGATATAATTACAGCTTTTGTTCTGGGGCCTATGGAATTAGCAATAGCGTCTAATTCCAGGGAAAAATCATCTTTTGTTTTCACTGTCACTGGTTTTATACCGTAAATTTTTGCGATTTCAGGATATGAAAGAAAATATGGCTCGGGCATTATTATATCATCTCCAGGATCTGCTATAACGAGATAGGAAAGATTTACGGCAAATTTTGTGGGTGTCACGAGAATATTATCTATAGTAACAGAATCATATTTTCCTGCAGAGACTTTCCTGGAGATTCCCTCCCTAAGTTCTGGATATCCCTTTGACGGCGTGTAATGGGTAAAACCCTCCTTTGCCTTTTTGAATGCAAAGTTTATTTCCGCCTCCGGAGTTGTAAAGTCAGGTTCCCCAATTCCAAAGTTAAAAATCTTCTTTCCTTCAGACTTGAGCTTACTAGCTAAATTTGATAATGCAACAGTGGTAGATTCCGATATATCATCAACTCTTCTGGACAACACGTCTTTTAATCACAACTGGGTTATTAATAGTTTTCAGTCCATTCATAATTATTTTGTTGCTTATTTCTGTAGTTTTGCATTCGAGTTTAAATTATATCGTAAAATTTTAGGCAGGGTCATAGTTTATGTGTCTTAATCTCATATAAAAAAGATCATCCCATGAACTTAGAAATTCCACAGGGTTCACAAGCGTTGCTGGTGATACGTCTCTCCTGAATTCACTAACGAAATTCCAGTAGATGTCATGAAAAAAGTTTTTCTGTCCACGCTTGCATGACGGTGTTAGCGTGAGAGTTGGAGAGGCAGCCGTCTTAGTTCTTGACCCATGAGGTCTCTAAGTAGATTGGCTGCTTTTCGCCTCGACATTATACCCTGAAACAAGGTGACAGTATATAGTGTCTTAGTTTTTTCTCCGAGAAGCATTTTGTTTTCCTGACCAGCCTGCCAACTCTTTCCCCGACAATTCCATTGTAATTCTCCACGTTCACAGGGTCTTTGTCATCTTCACACTAATATCCATAGATAATATGCCTCTCTTTACCTAAGAGTTTTCCGTGGGTGTCCCTGATATTGCTAAGCCGTACATAATTGATGTTGACCAATGGGAAAAAAATTTCAGCACATAAGTATAATCATCATTGCCATCCGTGAACATCTTGATCCCGTTCTTCTGTAATGGTCTTACCCTTCTAATAAAGTCATAGATTATGAGACGGCATGTGTTTTGGACCCAAATTTCCATGGAAAATGCAAAGAACTGGTAGGAAAAATGCTTAACTACTGTTTAGATCCATGAATCATCATTTTTTTGGAATGGGTATATTAACATAGGTAGTGTTTCAATTTTTCCGTATGTACCTGTTCTTGGCAACAATCCAGCATTCGTAGTTGTTTTCAGCGCTCTTTCAGGAAAGACACATAATCCAGCAGGTAGAATAAGGT
>JAKBGP010000116.1 GCA_021833045.1 Thermoplasmata archaeon | reverse complement strand
TCTAATCATCGGATATACAATTCATATCCTATATTAAAACTTGCGGAGAACCCTGTTCCAGATTGAGGAAAGACAATTCTATTGCCTACTGGGGATAATTACCTTCGGAGATACTGTTAATAACGCAATGTATAATTAAACAAATAAAATAATGTGGTGTAGGTTAAGTGTTAATCAGATGGCTGTTTCAATAGATTACCTTCAAACATTCGTAGATCTTTTCAAAACACTCAGTTTTTCCAAAACAGCCGAAAACCTTGAAATTTCTGAGGCTACGGTAAGCTATCGAATAAGGGAACTTGAGAAGTTTTTTAATAAGGATCTTTTCATAAGGCACAGGGACAAATCAGTTTCAACAACTGAATTCTCTGATGAATTATACCGTGAAACCTCAAGTTTTCTTTCGACACTGGATCGGATGAGAGGGCATGAGCAAATAGAATCCAAGAATTCGGAAATTATTGTTTCAACTGGTGAGATCGCTGCAATTTACCTGCTTCCATCGGCTATCAAGAGTTTTGAAGACAAGTTCCCAAGTACTGAAATAAAGGTTGAGATTAAGAGTTCCTCCGACACAATCCTTAGTGTCATAAACAAGACATCGGACATTGGATTCGTGATCAGCCTCAATTTTCCGGAATTAAAAGAGGAATTAGAGAAAGTCAAGATTGTCAGACTAATGCCTATCGAGCTTGTGGTAATAGCTCCTCTTGACCACCCCATCCTTAGTAAGAACACCATAACAGTTCGTGAAATTATAGGAAACCCATACATTTCAAGAAAACAAACTTCCGGTGTTCAGGCGGAGATAAAAAAGGTGCTTGAGGATGAAAATCTCTCTGAAAAAGATCTGAACCCAATTTACGAATTTGACAATTCATATTCTGTCATAAATGCCGTATCTGAAGGTTTGGGGATTTCAATCTCCACCTCTGTGCAGGCAAACAAGTATGTTGAGAGTGGAATGATAGGAAAGGTCAGTCTTGCCTCAAACTCCACAGCATACATATATTTCCTAGATAGTTACAATGGGTCAAATGCAAGAGTGAACAATTTTCTTTCACACATCAAATATTATCTAAAGAGTACGCCAAAACACCATTAACTTACAGGTAACCTTTTTTCGATGAGTCTTCTGAGAAAGTAAATCTGAAATCTTTTTCCCGGTCTTCCCTGAATATAATCTCAACCTTTTCAGTTTCTGTGAATTCCAGGGAGTTTTCTGAGACTGTAAAAGGTGGGTCGTGACCGGGTATAATCAGCTTATATCCAAGTTTCTTTATTTCTTCGACACTTTTTAAGGCATATTTTTCATCGAACATAACAATATCAGGTCTATTCCTGTTCCACGCCCTCATATTGGTTATGGAGTCCCCTGTGGTAATAAATCCCTCATTTGGGTTTCCAACTGCGACGCTTAAGTGTCCCTCAGTGTGTCCGCGAGTATCCAAAATTTTGACTTCATTGCTGATGCGGTCACCCCCATTAGTGTAAACAATGTTGCTATGATCTATGAGTTTCTTGAAATTCCTGATAGTGAATGGATCCTCTTCGGTAATCCTGTTATTATAATCCAGTTCTTTTTCTGAAACATAGATCCTGGAATTCTTAAAGAGATCCACATTAAGGGCATGATCCCAGTGAAGATGTGTAAGGATTACCACATCTATGTCCTTTGGTGAAAGATTCTTTTTGGAGAGGGCATCTAAAAGGAGCCTCCTCCTTCCATAATGTGTAACATCAATGAGTATTCTCTCCCCATGGGATTCCACCAAGGTAACAGTTGATGCTCCCAGGGCACCAATGCTTGTCCGGGTATTATTCCCTTTAAGAAGTACGGAGTATTCCATTATTTCATCTCGTACTTCCTCACTGCTTCATAATTTAATTCAATTCCTAGTCCGGCACCCTTTGGAACTTTTATACTTCCATTCTCGTGTTTGTCAAGTACTTCTGTAATTATCTCATTTTTCAAGGGGTTTGGTGCTTCATGCGACCATGCTGTTCTCATAAACTCATATACGAGGAAATTTGAGGCAGATGAGGCAAGATGCAGCTCTGCTGCCATTGTCACTCCAGACGAACTCCCAGTATGTGGAGCAAATGGAATCCCATGAGCACTTGCTATTGCGAGTATTTTCTTGACTTCTGAAAAGCCGCCCGCTCTGCCAACGTTGGGCTGGATTATGTCTATGTGGCCAACTTCAATAAGGTCCCTGAATCCATACCTGGTGAATTCCGATTCACCTGCGGCAATTGGTATATCCAGTTTGTGTGTCAGTTCAGCATATCCGGGAAGATCATGTGGAGGTATTGGCTCCTCAAACCAGAATACATCCAGTTTCTCAAATGCCCTTCCCAGTTTTATTGCCGAATTTACATTGTATCCTGAATTTGCATCCACCATCACACGCAGTTCGTCGCCAAACTCTTCTTTTACCAGTTTTACGGCACTGATATCCTCTTCTATCCCTCTTCCAATCTTCAGCTTGACCTGTTTAAAACCTTCGTTTACCACTGATCTTACTTCCTCAACAACCTCTTTTGGTTTCTTGAACCTTATAGATGAAGCATAGCATTGTATAGTGTCCCTGAACTTGCCACCCAACAGGGTGTATACGGGCTTGTTAAGCAATCTTCCCGACAAATCCCATAGTGCCATATCTACTCCGCTCATTGCTTCAATCATGTATCCCTTATAGTGCCCCCTCTGCATCATTGTGGAATACATTTCTTCCCACAGAACCTCTTTTTCCAATGGGTCTCTGTCCATTATGACCGGTTTCAAAACATCATGAATAATTGAGGTCAGGGCTGCTGGAGATAGCCTGGTCATGCACTCACCTATACCAAATGTTCCATCATCGGCTGTTATTTTTACAATGACACTTTTGTAAGAACCAAATACTATGGCTTTCAATTCCTGATAGTACGGCAGGCTCTCAGGAGGGTTGTCCATCTTCGTTATAGGTACTTCTAGGGCGTAGGTCTCTACTTTTTTTATCTTTGTGTCAACCATAGATGCTTTAGAGATTCTCATCTATTAAAAATTTCTATCAATAAATGTTTTGATAGAAAATATTAAGTATATTTTAGGACATATGTTTTTATGGTAGAAAGTACAAAGGAGATGATACATTCTGCAGAGCGTTTAGAGCGATTGCCCATTGTGCGTTGGCACAGGCTAATCGCCCTTCTTGTTGGCCTCATATATATGTATGAGTCCCTGGACCTTGGGATTACTGGAACAGTAACAGTGGTGCTTGGTAAGTTTCCTGGCCATACTACCTTCTTTATAGCCCTATTTGGAGTTTCCATCACAATAGGCATTATAATAGGAATGGTATTTGCAGGACCACTAACAGACAAATATGGTAAGAGAAGAGTTTTATTGGTCGGTCTGTTGATACTTATTGGTCTTTCTGGCATTATAGCCATAATCCCTGCCAACTTTGAATTGCTTGTTATACTTAGGGTGATACAGGGACTTGGAGCCGGAGCAGTATATGCATTCCCATACCCATACCTTGCTGAATTTATTCCGAGACAGAGGCGTGGTTATTACCTAGCATTTATCGATCTCTTCTTTGTATTCGGATATTTCCTGGCACCCCTTATAGGACTCTTTGTTGTCCCAAACCTTAGTGCGTCAATTTCATGGAGAGTTGTATTTGCTCTTGGTTTTATCCCGATCATATTCTACCCATTGTACTATAAGTATCTCCCACAATCTCCAAGGTGGCTGGAGCGTAAAGGGAGAATGGAAGAGGCAGAGGAGATTCTGTCCAAAATAGAAGAAACTGTTCAGAAACAGTATGGAAAGGAGCTCCCTGCGCTGAAAATAAACAAAAATGCTGAGAGAGTTGAGAAAATCAAGTTCTCTTACAAAGAGCTGTTTTCAAGGAAATATCTGAAATATTCAGTGCCACTTTGGATTTACACATCCGCTATGCTTTCGGGATTCTACCTTTCCAATATCTATGGTCCTGAGATATTCAGAACCATTGGATATAGCAGTACTATTGCCTTTCTGCTTGCTACCATTATGAATGGAGTGATGCTTGGACCCAAGGCTGCAGTTATGTTCCTTGTAGATAAGATTGGGAGGAAGAAAATTGCACTTTTCCTCATGTTTGGTGCCTTTATGCTTTCCATGATCCTCTATGCATACCACTTTTCGACAATATTCATTGTCATTGTAGTGATGTTTATATTCTGGTCCGCCAACTCCAATTCACCACTATGGAGAATGTTTTCCAGTGAAACATATCCAACTCCTGCAAGGGGTGTAGGAGTTTACATGAATGAAATAATCGGAAGACTGTGGTCTGGTGTTATATTCACCTTCATTGCTGGATATATTATACTGCAGGCGACCCTGTCCATATCAAAAACTGCCGGAATATACGAAGCTTACCTTATGCTTGGTATTGTCTCAATCATAGGATTCATGGCAGTTTTCTTCTTAAAGGAGACAACTAAAATGACTTTGGAGGATATTGAATATGAGATTAGAGGAGCTGAAGTTGATAACAGTACTGGAGGAGGCAGATGAAAGAAAAGTATAAATTAGCAGTAGCACGTGGAGATGGAATTGGCCCTGAAATAGTGGGTAATTCCATAAAATTATTAAAACAGATATTAAGGGATTTGGGAGAAACAGATCTTATTGAATTTTTGATTGTGGATATAGGAGAAGATGGTATTCAAAATTATGGAGTTTCACTTCCTCAATCGTCCATTGACACCATAAAAGACTCTGATGGACTTGTTTTGGGTCCATTAAATGTGGGAAAATACCCCGTTAATGATCCTGGTTTTCCAAGTCCTTCTGGTAAAATAAGAAAATTGTTTGATTTATATGCAAACATCAGGCCAAGTAAATCATTTGGATTCAGGATTAAACAGGGTGCAAAACCGTTTGACATTGTTATTGTTCGTGAAAATACAGAGGGATTTTACAGCGACAGAAACATGTATTTCGGAAGTGGTGGATTCCAGCCAACAAAGGATGTTGCAATGTCTATGAGAGTAGTTACCAAGAGAGCTTCCGACAGGATTGCGAGAAATGCTATGGAACTATCAAGGAAGAGAAGGAAACTAGTTACAGCGGTGCATAAGGAAAATGTGCTTAAAGTGACTGACGGTTTGTTCTTAGAATGTTTCAACAATATTGCCCGAGATTATTCTGACGTTAAGACAAACAGTATGATCATTGATGCTATGTCATATGATCTGGTAAAGAATCCTACGAAATATGATGTCATTGTGACCACGAACATGTACGGTGACATTCTTTCTGATGAGGCTGCAGCGATTGCTGGAAGCCTTGGTCTGGCACCTTCTCTTAATGCAGGAGATCAATTCGCGATGGCACAAGCAACCCACGGATCTGCACCGGACATTGCAGGGAAGAACATTGCAAACCCACTTGCCATTTTTTTGAGCATAGGAATGTTGTTGGAGTGGCTTGGTGAGCGTAACTCAGATCAGAAATTGAAAAAAATTTCAGGAATTATTGCTGAATCTGCAGAGAGACTTCTTGATGGCAATTTTGAACTTACCCCAGATCTGGATGGCAAAGGTACAACAGATAGTGTAACCAAAGACCTGGGAACCATACTCACAAAGTTGGTTAGCAAATGAGTCATCTGTTTGATCTTTCCAACGTTTATGAAAATGATATGTCTGAGGCCCTTGGTCACAGGCCCGTGAAATTCAACCCCGTGGTTTCCAAACATACAGGTTCCCAACTTACTGAAATGGACTTAAGCTCTCATAGTGGGACCCACATTGATGCTCCTGTTCACTTTATACAGGGAGGAAAAACCATTGATTCCTTTCCTCCTGATTATTTTTCGGGACTTGCATATGTTCTCCCAGTTGATACTCATGATCTCCAGGAAATGGGGGTTGATATTTTCACTGGCCATGAAGACCAGCTGAAAATGGCTGACATCCTACTCATATCGACTGGGTGGGAGAAAAAGTGGAAAAAGGAAGACTATACCTGGAAATATCCTTTCCTTAGCAAGGAAGCTGGAGAAAGGATTGTTGAGTTAGGATTCAGGTTCATAGGTGTCGACCTCATATCAGTGGATCCCTCTAAGAGGAGCGGCAAAAGAAACGGATCACCGGCTCATGAAACACTTCTCTCCCATGATGTCCTAATAATAGAAAATTTGACCAACCTTATAGATGTTCGAAACAAGTTCCTGAAGGTTTATGCATTCCCATTAAAGATAAAGAGATGCGATGGATCTCCAGTTAGAGTGGTAGCAGAAATGCCTTAAAAATATCAACATTTGAAAACCGTGTTGCCTAACTACCCATATGTCCTTGTGTTCTCTCACATCATGTTATAATAGAGAACCTTGAGACCGACTTCCTGGATCACGCAATCCGCTTTCGTGTCCTCATGATCTCACCCATTACCCCCCGCTTGAAACCTGAGAAATATATCCCTACTGTCCATCTCTTCCCATATTCATGGATTATTTCCCACTGTTCCTCTCCTAGCTTCTTGATCTCCTTTGCTGTTTTGCCTCTCGTGAGATATGTTCGGGATAATGTTTTCAAAAAGGATTATTGCATGGGTTATGCAACACACTTACATTTGAAAATTTATTTTTATCCAAGGAAAAAGAGTATTTTTAGGTAATGAAATATAGCAATCAGCATGGACAGTA
>JAKBGP010000115.1 GCA_021833045.1 Thermoplasmata archaeon | reverse complement strand
CGCGTTGAAACTCCCATTACTTGTTGTGTTTAAGGTGTGGTTTTTATCGTCTTCCTCAGGGTTTGGAAAGAAAAAAATGGACCGGTCGGGATTTGAACCCGAGACCTCCTGCTTGCGAAGCACGCAAAATACCCGTTTATAGCGAGTTCAAAGAAAAATTGCACAGATGGATGAGAGATAAGAAATACAGTGAGGCTTATGTCAAGGATGCAGAGCGATATCTGTCGCAATACCTCAACGGTAAAATCATTACAGAGAATTCTGAACTCCGCTTAGTTATGGCGGAATGCAGGTCAAATTATATCTATACAATGGTTAGGGTATATCTCAATTTCCTTGAAGAGAATGAATTATTGTCAAGTGAGGACGCTGATTATTTCAGAAAAGTGATACCTACACGCAAGACAGCTCCGGACAGTTTCGTACCTTCGGATGATAAGGTCAGGGAGATTTATCTAAAGATTGATAATGAAACAATGAAGACAGCATTCTTGGTCTTAGCCATGTCAGGAATCAGGATAATGGAGTTGGTGAAGATGATAACCGAATTTGAAGCGGAGAAGCTTATTGTGGATGGGAATATTGCAAAATTTCCTATGAACTATTTTAGGGGTCACAAGAAAGCTCTCTATGTGTACCTGCCAAAAGAAACAGCTCTATCTCTTAAACGGGCGGATCTAAACGATGATACCATCTCACATTACTTCAGTGAGTTGGGGTTGGCACCCAAATACCTCAGAAAGTGGCAGTACAATTTCCTGATATACCAAGGAGTACCAGAGGGCGTTGCCGATTTCATTCAGGGAAGGTCCTCAGAATCCGTGGGTTCGATGCACTATCTGTCGAAGGTGAAACAGGCAGATTACTGGTACAGCAAAGCAGTCATGAAATTAGTCAACAGATTCAGAAAGGTTTAACATTCTATGTCTCTGCATCATGCCCAACATCTTCATAAACCACAATCCATCTGGCAATGCAGCAAATATTGCCTGGTTGTAATCGCTGGTTTTGTTCAATCCGTTATTCACCCTCTTTTCTCCTTCTTTGGATATGGCCGTCAAGCAGCGATTTACCAATTCAGGAAACTCCATGAATTCTATGTTATCTGTAATCAGAGTTTCCTTTAAGTTCTGCGCTTCTTTTTTAGAAGAGGCCAGCGCAGAGATAAAAACATGCTTTGTAGAACCAATTCTCCTCTCACCATATTTTATTTTTGCGATCTCAAGAACTGCAGCAACATTTTCTGAGGAAAACTTCTTCTTTATCTTTTCGACATTATCTGCATGGCTCTCTGTCAACTGAACAGTTGTCTCGGCGTGAACTATATGCAAATAGTCACCGTTGAACATGAAACCGAGCACATCTGCCTCACCTCTTCCCCCGCTCATTTTGGATTTCAAGGGAACGTTGGTTTCAACAGAATAACCCTCTAGGGATAACCATTCCGCAACTATCTCCTCTAGCCAGTTCTTTGCGAACCCCATAGTAATGTTATTGGAACTGTAAACTTAAAAGTTCCTGACCTCACTTATTTTAATAAATCGGGAATTGGGGAGCGTTGCCAATAAGAAAAGCATTAATTGGGGTCATCAACAACACTAAGATCCCGATAAAAACAGAATTGTAGCGATATGAAAGAGTATAGTAAGAACCTGGAAGATGCCGATTGCCAGAATATGAAACAACCGCAATAATGCCTAGAATTATTCCTATATTAGCATAGAGTGCAATTGCACAATATGAACTGGGGATGTAGAACAATAAGATGGAAAGGATGAACGGCGAAATCAGGGACAGGGAGAAGGCGTTGGGAGGATAAGGACAAAGGATATGTGCATTTTGAAAGGCTACTAGCTATACCATAACTACGAGAGGCCGCATGAAGCCCATAAAGGAAAAACGCCAGCTGATGCATGCGGGATTGTTGCTGAAGGCAACGATAAGTGGATGGTGCTAATACAACGCATCCAAGAATTAACTCTAAACTTCTTTTTCTGGTTTTAATACAATTTTTAGATGTTTTCCTTTGTTAGTCTTTGCTTTTCACGACTTTGCACTTATAAGGCCATTTTATGATAGGGTTTAGGTACAAAGCCAATCATAGCCGTGGGGAATAGAAGAAGATATTGGACTGGTACTACATATCCCTGTGAACAGGGTGAAAGATCTCATGGATTCATCGTTCCAGATGAACTGGAAAGTTCTCCTTGAAGAGAACAACAAAGGAAAGTGTAATCGCCACTTCAAGATTCCCAATGCATTCATAACATTCCCTGCCAAACTTAGGGCAGTGTATAGTTCCCTTCAGATCACTGGAGGGAATTACCAGAATATTTGGAAGGATAACCGGAATAGCAACAGCGTGCTGCACTAGCATATTCAAGGTGAGCAGGAAGATTGTACCCACAATTCAAGATTCTCTGGGAAGACCTGTGGAATGTGCCACTGATTCCGCAGGATTTAAAATCACAATACTGGAATATTACCACGCTACGAAACGGAACAGTCCGGGAAAAGGATGGTCCAAGCTGCATGCAGTCATTTCAATACATGATATTTCCCTACTGTCATTCAACGTCACAGATGAACATGTGCATGATGCAAAGGCGGAATAAAGTTACCTGAATCATTAAAGAACCGTATCATGAGAATATTCGACGACAGGGGATTTGATTCGAAGTAGATCTGCAATACCTCTGGATCAGATGCAGTAATACATCTAGGGAGAAATGCCTCCACAAAATCAAGGGATAACCTGCTAGGGCCAGAGTGGTCAGACAGATCCCAAAGACACTAGGGAATGAATGGAAGGAATCTGTTCATTACAGGAAGAGATGGAATGGGAAGATATATTTCTTAGGATCGAAGAGGACAATGGGTGAAATAATCAAGGCCATCAGGCCTGATTACATCGTCTAGGAGATTGCTCTCAAGGTACAATATTATAACATCGTAAGAGGCATGACGCGTACATATTCTAAATTGTGCAACATACTTGTCTTTAGATAAAAATTTAAATACTACTTTTGAAATAACATCAAAGGATTAAGTAGTCGTCTGATATATAGTAAATGGTGAAAATGATGAAACAGGACAGTGGGAGAGTAGTTAAAATTGACTTCTTTACCTGTGAGTCTATGCCGGAGAAGCTAAAGGAGATTGCTCATCAATCTGGCCTTGAGTTCAAGCCAGAGGACGGTATAATTGCAGTTAAGACTAAGATCGCATCTCCGCCTGCTTATGACTTTGACATAGTAGGTAAGGGAAAAGGCGTGTTTGTAAACTACGTCAACAAGGTTGCAAAGGGAGAAGGCATAGACATGGAAACCGTAGTTGAAAATGCGCTGACAGATAAAGATGTTTGAAAATTTTCAGGAATTTATTTATATTATTTCAATATACTCTACAAGTTTGAATTGTCGGTAAAAGTTCTAGATGTAAAAGAGGATGACGACGATCCTAAAGTCGCGGGGCATTCTATTCGTTTCATAGCAGATAAATCCTTTTTTCATGATGTTTTTAGAACGGATTACGATCATCAAGATGAATCTAGGTGGATGTCTGATTATCTCTTTGCTAGGAACTCAATTAAACCGAATCACAAACTCATGATTACCCCCTCTTCTATTATTGGTAGGTTGAGGGATGAAATTGGAAGTCATGGCGATATTCAATTCCAAACTATGCTCACTGTTGAGGCGATTACCGAGATATATCCATATCCAAACAACGAGAATTTGAAATTTGCTCCAATTTATCTGGCGAAGACAATTTTTGATTTTGGTTTCATTCCGGTTATAATATCCAGTGTATCTGGGGAAAAATGGCTGGAGAGGGCACACAAAGTAGGAATGATTCAGAACGAAGAGGAGTTTACTAAAAACATGTCTATCAAAAGGTTGGATGGTAAAATGTGGTTTGTTCCTGCCAATGCAAGAGAATGTACTGATATTCTCAAAGATTTAGATAATCTTTACCAGAAAGTCACGTCCCTGTTGAAATAAACGCTATACTGTAAACACTCTCTTTCATTGTAATGATAGCAACGTTCTCTATCAACCGATATTTTACAAGAGATCAGATCAACCTAAGACTTTTTACCGAAACGTCAATTCATCATAGAGAGTTTCAAACGCTTCAAGAGTAAGTATGGAACATGGGATTAGAGGTTCTTACAAAAGACCCCTCGACGACATAGAGACTCTTTAAAACAGCCTTCTGAAAAACGGTTGCCCAGGGGTAGATTTCTTCTTGTTGTTTCCAACTATGAAAGATTTGTTATGAATGCTGAATAGATAACAATTGAGATCCACATCTGAACTTTTTTCGGGGGATGCGTATTTCTTTTGTTTTGTAGAAGTTATCGGGTAATAGAGTGAACTGAAACAATTTTTTTAGTTGCTGCTTAATTCCCTTAGGGTCTCGATAAGACCGTTTCTCAACCCTACTATTTTTCCGACCTCTTTGGGATCTTCAAATGAAATTTCAATTTCCCTATCGCTTAACTCACTGATTTTTGAATTGAGGAATGTGATAATCCAAGTTTTATCAAAATGTTCCGTGAAAACTTTTGTAATATCTGAAATCAATCTAGCTTTGACCCCTGTCAGTTCTTTGCCAGAGTCGGCATTCCTTAAAAAAAGAGACTTAACTAATTCTCTCGCATCCACCTCTCTGTAAACGTGACACAAAATATCAAAACTTTCTTTAGAAAGCTTGGTGTCGCTTACTTGGGTTGCCCCTAGTAAATCTTTTGTGCATAAATCAAAAACCTCTCTTAACGCAATAGAAACTCTTCTCCTCTCATCCTCATTAAACAATAGACTAAGCCTTCGTATCTGTGGTTCAAGGAATTTGAAAAGTTCTACTTCATCGTTGTATCGGTTGCCTTCTGGGATTTTCCTATGAAATCTAGCCATTTCAATTATGTCATCAGCTGATATCAAAGGGTACCCTCCGAACTCTTTTTGCACAATTGTAAGAAGATGGTATGGCGAATCCTTCCCATTGTAATCTCTAATTTTTTGCATTATCTTAACCCATCTTTGTGATTTAGTCTTATCCTTGTGGAAGTAAAACTTTCCATTAAGAAGGTCACCATTGGTATCAATAAGTCCGTATTGCCGTTTCTCCTCATCGGAGATAACATATATGAGGGGGGATTTAAGACACCTGCCAGGCTTGTCTGCTTCGCCATAGTGGCAAGAAAGCAAGCGATGAGCCCTGTAGAATGTTGGGCGTGACATCGTTTTCTTAAGCAATTTTGATAGTTCCTCAGGTCTCCACGGTTTTTCAGAGTACTTCTCAAGTACCAATTTTTCTTTTTGGTTGAGGTCAGTCTCATTCATAATACCCATTACGTATCATCATAGAAAATTAGTATCATTATATCAATTTTGTGGGATTTTTTAGTATCAGCATCTGTATTATAGGAGTATCAGAAAAATATTCTTAGAATAGATATAGACACGTTTGCATTAACTCAGTTGAAATGGCAAGCATAAAATTTGGCACAAGAAAAGTCGGCAGGAAAGGAGATGGTTTGTGTTTGATGCTCCCCTCTATATGGGTTAAAAACGCAGACATAAGTGCAGGCGAGAAAATCATTCTAGAAATGAGAGGTAACAAACTCATAGTAAAGCCAGAGGTGAAACAAAAATGAGTTCGACAGTTTCGCCCACGCCGAACTCAATTACAGAATACCTGGAGCATCTTAAACCTTTTGAAAAAGTGTTTAACAAAAAGCTTGATGCAGCCATTTTCTTTGCAAGTAGAAGCATACCTGTGTTCCCGCTTTACACAGTTAAAAACGGGATATGCACATGCAGCAAAGCTGAGAACTGCAAAAGTCCAGGAAAGCACCCAATGCACAAGAACTGGCAGAGTGAGGCAACTACAGACCAAGAGAAAATCAAGAGAATGTGGCTGGCGAACCCAGATGCCAATGTCGGGCTAGCTATGGGCAACGATATTGTTGCCATAGACATCGATGTAAAGAATGGGAAAGACGGTTGGACAGAGTGGTCCAAAATTCTACATAGGAACAACAGCGACCAGATAACATCACTGATTCAGTATACTCCGTCGGGAGGGCTGCATATCATAATGCAAGTAAAGGATTCATCCATTATCACTGGTGCATCAGACGCACTTGGAACGGGTATTGACATAAGAAGCAATGGAAACATTTTGGTGGGTGGTGGGTCTCAGAACGACAAGGGGTTTTACAAAACTTATGACCTACCTATTGCAAAGGCACCATACTGGTTAGAGTCGTTGATGTTAGAGAGAGCAAACTGGACAAAGGCAATGCTTAAGAGAATCAATACTGGAGGGACATTCAATCAGGGCGAGAGAAACAAGGCCTGTGTTGCATATAGCGTTCATCTGAATAGGCAGGGAGTTGAGAAAGACGAATTTGCCCGAAAAATGAGAGAATTTGCCAACATACGATGTGTTCCTCCATATGAAGATCCGGCTCTGGAATACATGATTGAACATTATTATAAGTTCAAAGACACAGATGCAGGAAAAGCAGAAACTCCATCCTTTGCTGACCTCGGAAGGCCGGATTTTAAGATTTGGGAGGCGGAAGAAGAAAGAGTCAAAGAATCCATCACGGCATTATACGAGTATCTATCACAGGGACTTGACGAGCCCTATGAACTCGCCAAACGGAATCTGCCCAACCTTTTAATGCAATATCTTAAGCATAAGTTTC
>JAKBGP010000114.1 GCA_021833045.1 Thermoplasmata archaeon | reverse complement strand
ATGTGTTCAGATCGCCTATGGTACAGTCGATACCACAAGTAAATGTTCCATTGGTGTAACCGGGCTCTTCCATTGTAGTTGTTGGCATTTGCCATGCTGTTGGTGATGAACTATCAGGCTGTACGTTCAAATAACTACTCTGACTAATATCAGTACTTGCTGATGTTGTATTAATTGGTAGATTAGTTCCAAAAACGAAAAATGCGGAACCCACCATTAATAATACCATAAATACTGATAAAACAATTTTTTTATTTATCATTCGACTCGAATCTGATTCCTTATTAATAAACATTTTTATGATTTTTTTTGTTATACAAAAAGTTAAATAATAGTAAACAATGCCCTTCCTTAATTTGACAGTAACACATATTTTCTTATTATCAATATAAAATTATTTGAATGCGCTCAAAATAAAACCCGAATTGATCAGATATATTTCCAGTATCACTTATTGAGGTTCAAAAATTTAATTATAAGGTTCCAATTTCTCACCATGAAAATACATAAAGAAAGTGTGACTTCTTTTTGCTTTCTGAATTCAGATGGCAAGAATATACTATCAAAAAACGAAAATTTACCAGTGATTCCTGCCTCAAATATGAAATTGATAACCTCCCTTTGTGCACTGGAGTCTCTGGGAAGGGATTTTGTATTTACCACAAATTTTTCTTCAGATAAAGATAATTTACACATTACTGGTGACCCATCTTTCTTTTTAAATATAGGTGAATGCAGGAGAATAATTAGAGAATTGCAAATTGAAAAGGTAAACACCATTTATCTTGAAATGCCAAGAATTGATAGAGAGTTTTACAATAGTGATTGGGTTTTTGGTGATTCCAAGTACAGTTATCAGCCAAGAATATCTAATTTTTTTATTGGTGAGAATTGCAAAATAAAAAATAGTTCCAAATTTGACGATAATGATTTCAACTATATTCATCAAAATGAGCAATTATTTCAGCCAGTTAAAAATCCAGATAAACATTTAATAGAAGCTTTTTCAGAGGAAAAAAATCTGAGGACAATAAGGAAAAGTTTGTCTTCTAATAATAATTTTGAAAAAGTTATTTCCCACAGTGCGAATATAAGAGATGTTCTAAGACATATTCTCTTCGAAAGCTGTAATTTTTATGCTGAAGTTATATTCAAGTATCTTTCAAGTAGTGAAAAATCGCTGGGCACATGGGAAAATTCTTCTAAATTTGTAATGGATTATATTTCCAGGATAAATGGATCTGAAAATGTAAGGATTAAAGATGGATCTGGACTGAGTAGAGAGAATTTCTTAACCACAGGATTTCTTTCTAACATGCTTTTATATGCTAAGAAAAATTTTGGAAACACCTTTATAGAACTAATGCCAACAATAGGTCAGGGAACACTGAGGAAACGCCTTATTTCTCTTGAAAAAAATGGAATTTATGCAAAAACTGGGACACTATCTGGAGTCTCTGCTCTTAGCGGATATATAAGTTCAATGGATACTTTTTTCTCTATAATTATTAATAATAGTCTTGATGAAGGATCAGTTAGGCAGATGGAAATAGACAGGATTCTATCGGAATTTATTGACAAATATAAATAGAGAAACTATTTTTCAAATTGTTTGATTTACCACATATAGGCTGAATGATTTTACAGTAATAATGACATTATCTGAAATTTTCTTGTAATTCTGAAACCAAACCTTCCATATAGATGTGAAGCCTTTTCTGTAGTCCATAAAAAGTATGCATGTCTAATTCCATTTGATTTCATGTTTATTAGTGTAGCCGTCAGAAGTCTGCCTCCTATTCCCATGGAACGGTAATCCTCCAGAACCTCAAAACATCCGAACCTCTCGCCTGGAGATGATTCAAATGGCCCCTCTCCGCTTGCATACATGGAATAACCAACAATTTTATTATTTACTATAGCAATGGTGATCTGATCTAAACTTCCGTGCTTTATTACCCCATCGACTCTAAGGTAGCAATCATGGGGAAAGTTACTTCCTACCATTTTTAGGAGTTCTTCTGTTTCTTCCATTTTTAGATTTCTGATTTCGGCTTTGTTTCCTTCATTTTGAATATATTGGTGTTCCCCTATCTCTGCTTCCATTGCTAGAGCCTCTGAATCTGTAGTAAAACCTACTTCGACAAGCGAATCGTATAGATCTGAATATTTCTCTCTATCAATGCCAGGAAAGAAATACCCCGGTGAAAAATTTGAATAAAATATACGCTGTACTCCAACCTTTTTTGCCTGTTCTATCTGTTTTTTTAGAAGTTTTATAAGATCATCTTTCTTTGTATACCCAGCAGCAAAGATCCATGCTTTCTTTTCTGTATCTTCATCTACACCATTTCTTGCACACAAGAGTGAGAATGCCCCCTCGTTTACCTGCTCACCTATTGGAACCACGTACTCATTTCTAAAATATTTCCTTTCCAGTTGAAATTGAGATGTTGGATCGAATTTATAAAACTCATTCCAGATTTCCAGAATTTTTTCCCTTTCTGTGATCTTGATCATATGTTTTGGTATTCGAAAGTGATTTAACTAGATTTTCCAAGCTTTAAGATCCTTTTTTTATAACTAATATTTTCGGACAGATTGCATTTGGTATATTACCATTCAAAGAAGAGAATATTTTTAATTTGACTTATTTTAAAATTAGAGCTTAGACTCTTAAATTATTATGATATAAAAGCATTAAAGATGGGATTTGAATATTTATAAAGACCATCAAGATATAGCTTGAATGTGTCGCATGTTTTGTTTATCTGGAGATTTCTCTAAAGAATATAAAAAAATACTGGACTCCTTTATTGAGGTCACACGAAACGATCCTCTCTCCGTAAACAGTGATGGTAGTTTAACATCACATGATCATGGATACGGATACGTAAGATACGATAGTTCTTCACTGGAATTTTTTAGATCACGAACTCCGGTGTTTGAATCTAATATTCAAGACTTCAGGTCAGGTCAGTTTATTATGCACGCCAGAAAAGCTGCCCCTGATGAACCAGTTGGAACTCTAGAGAGTCATCCACACTATGAAGTTGATGAAGATTATGAAGTATTTCTAGCGCACAATGGATGGTTTGATAAGAAAAAAATTGCGGTAGAGCTTGGTATTGAAAACTTTACGAGATATGTTGATAGTCAATTATTTCTCAAATATATCCTTTCATTCAATGGAGAATTTAGAACTCGTTTGGAGAAAGCAATATCCCTTGCAAAAGAGAAGGATTTGATAAGGGCAACCGCCAATTTGATGATTCTTTCAATAGATCGCAATACGCGAAAGTCCAACTTGTATTACTATACAGATGTAAAAGAAGGTAGTGAGTATAGCGATTATGTAAAGTTGTATCACGGAAATACAGACCTGTGGAATGGGGTTTTTTCTTCCAGTATTATAAAGTCCATTTCCTTCCCTAAAAATGTTACTATGAAAGAGGTGAGGAGGGGTGTTTTAAATGAGCTCTAATTTTTCTGTCTGTTGTGAACTAATCTAAGAACGATGATAATATTTTAATATGTTTTGTTTTTTCAATAAGGAGGATAAATATTAACTTTAGAAGTTCTATTTTCTTTAAAACTTGAATTAAAATAATCCATAGACATGAAATAGTAATTATTTTTTAAACCGGTTGACTAAAACTAATACGTAGTTTCAATTACTGGAGAGTATAGTTAGCATGGTGATAAATTTTGGAACTGAGTTTGGAATTTAGATCGTTGAATGAGATCGAAGGTCTAGTAAAAAGTAATGCAATTTCCCCATGCACGGTTTTAGAAAGACTCATGGAGAGAATTCACAAACTGGACACAAAACTCAAAAGTTACACAAGATTGAATTTAAATTCCCTTGAAGAATGCGCAAAAAGAGCGAAGTCGTCGGAAAATGTAATACCAGTTTCAGTCAAAGATTTATTTGATACAAAAAATATTGAAACAAATTATGGATCAACGATTTATAGAGATCATTTTCCTTCCAAAGATTCCTCGGTTGTAGCAAATATCAAGAGAAGAAATGGTATAGTTATAGGTAAAACTGTGACTCACGAGTTTGCCCTTGGAATAATTTCTTCACCAACTAAAAACCCATGGGATTTGAGAAGAATTCCTGGAGGTTCTAGTGGAGGGTCTGCTGCGGCTGTAGCAGCCGGATTGTCGGTATTTGCTACTGGAACTGATACTGGTGGATCTATTAGAATTCCAGCAGCGATGTGTGGTGTTACTGGATTTAAACCTACTTACAACCTCATACCCAGAGGGGGAATTTACCCAGAATCCTGGTCTCTGGACCATGCAGGGCCTATAACCAGATATGCCAGTGATTTGACCCTTGAACTGGAATTAATGACCGGAAAAAACTTTATTATTAAAGGAAGGGAAAGTAAAAAATTTAAAGTGGGTGTTGCCTGGGAAATGTTTGAATACTGTGAATCCAGTGTGAAAAAAGTCTCATTAGCTGCACTTGAGAAAATTAAAAAAGAGCTGAATATTGAATATATTCATGTTAAAGAAGAATGCCTGAGATTTAAGGAAATGAAGCACTTTCATGAGATTATTGATACAAGTGAAATTGCCTTAATTCACAGGGAGAACTATGGAAAATATCCAGATAGTTATTTAGATAGCTCTATTGAGCAGATAGAAGAAGGTTTGCGGGTTAAAGCTGTGGATTATGTTAATGCTAAAAGATCCAGAGAGAAATACAGGGAACTATTAGACTCACAGTTTAAGACTCTCGATATAATTATAATTCCCACATTACAGGACGTGGCCCCTCTTACAGTTCACCAAAAGAAAAGAGAGGAAGTCGATGATATGTCTGAAATTGATTTTCTTTCGCCTTTAAATTATTCAGGAAATCCTGCATTAACTATTCCAGTTGGGTTTTCACATGAACTTCCTGTTGGAATGCAGATAATCGGAAAGAATAATTCAGATTTAAGATGTATTGAGTTTGCTTCTCTTGTGCAGGATCTCACTGATTGGCATAAATCAATTCCACAGGGCTTTTCCTGAACTATCTTTGTCTGGCACGGTAATCTTAGAAACCACAAATGGCAATTGCATTGCAGGATTGGCTGTTACCTAATATCTGTGGTATTATATTTCTATGACCTTATGAGTGATGCAATTAACTACTACCTATATATTTCTATTTAAAATTGGTATAAAATTGAGCTTTTACTGATTTATAGCTATATCCCACTTATAAGAATATATTTATCATCTCAAGTACATTACAGTACTTTGTGGAAATTGAAACCGTAATGGATCCTGATAAATTAAAAGGCATGATTCCGATAATTAAGTCAGCATGGGGAATGAGCACCATGGATCAACTTGTGAAAGATATGATTGCTGCAATGAGGTTTCATGGAGGTTTGGCCCTAATTGCCATGGAAGATGGAAAAGCGGTAGGAATGCATTTTAGTTTTACTGGAAGAAGAAACGGTAAGATATACCTTTACTCACATATGACTGGAGTTCTAAGTGATAAAAAGTATTCAGGTATTGGATTCAAGTTGAAAATGAGACAAAAAGAGTGGGCTATTGAGAATGGTTTTGATCTTATAGCATGGACATATGATCCACTCATGGATTTAAATGCCAATTTTAATATTCACAAAATTGGAGCCATTTCAAGGACATATCTAAGAAATTTTTATGGAGATATGGAAGATTCGATCAATTACGGGATTCCAAGTGATAGGTTCGTAGCTGAATGGTGGATACTTGACGACAAAATAGAGCAAAAAAAACCATTGATTAGCGTCAATACAGTTGATGAAAAGCAGGAACTGAATGCTAAAGAATTGCCAGATGTGATTTCATTTAAAATCCCAGTGGATTTCTTATCTATAAAAAGAAATGATAAAGATACAGCACTTAATATTAGATTATCAACCAGGGCTATGATAGAAGATTTGTTTTCTGACGGATTTATAGTGACTGATTTTAAAAGAGATTCCTCATCGTATATCATGGTTAGGCGTAATAAGGAAGATTTAGAATACCATAAAAATTTTTTTACCTGACTTCGCTACACCAACTATTAATTGGTTTTGAGATTAAATTTTGTTATCACATGGTCATTATCAGACCTAAAAGGGCTGAACGTTCTGGAAGAGTATCAACGAGCAGATATTCATTTTCTGAATGTGCACCATCACCGACAGCTCCAAGACCATCGATTACTGGACAGTATTTAGAGCAGATATTTCCATCGCTTGCTCCAGAAACTGAAACTTCATTAATATTTAATCCAATATTGCTGGCAAGTAGCTTTACTTTTTGAAAAAGATCTTTTGTTAAATCTGTTCTGGTCATGGGTTCTCTCATTCTGTAGGTAACTGATGTTGTAGAACCTGCCAGCCCTGTTTTTAATGATTTTAGAAATAATAACACATTTTCTGCAGATTCTTCAGAGCTGTATCTAACATCTATTCCGATCTCACAGATATCAGGTATCACATTGGTTCTTGTGCCACCATGGATCGTACCTATGTTAATTAACGTACCATCATTAATACCCGCGGAAAAGTTTTTAATCTGCTCAATTATGGAACTCATTGCATTTATTGCATTGATACCTTTCTTTGGGTCAAGTCCTGCATGCGCGGCCTTTCCTGTTGTTTTCAGCATTATTGTTCCAACACCTTTTCTTTCGGTTTTGAGATTTCCATTAAGAGATGCTTCCATGACCAGCGCAAATTTAGATCTCTTTGCCTCT
>JAKBGP010000113.1 GCA_021833045.1 Thermoplasmata archaeon | reverse complement strand
GAGGTAATCTTTCTCCTCCTCACTCTTGAGGACTGGATCTTCGAACATATACACATCATTCTCACGTTTCCAGTACTTCACAGGTTTTCCATCATACAGAAATACACCCATGAAATGATCAGGTTCAGGTATGAGTGATGAATTTCTCCTCAGGGGTATTATGTAGCTGAGATGTTTATTCTTCAGCCTCTTTATGTTGTCAGAGGAGAAGAATCCCTTATCCGCAACAATAACACATTTCTCAACGCCTGCCATGTCTATGGTCTTTGACATGGCTGAAACATCCCCTATTGATCCTGGGAGCACCCTTACGAAGGTGGGCACTGTCCTGCTGGATGAGAATAACATCATGACGTTGATCTGTGGAAGGTGCATGCCCTTTGAATTGTTCCCCAGTTCAAGGAAAGACATGTTTTCCGAACTGGAGAATATTGCTGTAGAATCCATGAGTACATACTCACCCTTCTCTGTGAGTTTTTTCATAACGCTGATACTCCTGTCTTCAGGAAGGGATGAAAGCATCCTTGACAGTGAATCCGGAGACATGGATTCATCCATGATTCTGGAAAGGTATGTCTTCTCATACAGGTAATGCACAGACTTCATGGGCAGTGGTTGTATGTTCCTCAATATGACATATGAGATGATCCTTTCCCACATGGTGGGATATATATCCTTGAGCACAGGAATGACTGTCTTCTCTGCTATGCCATGAAGAAGGGCAATATTCCCGTATTCATAATCAGATCTCACAAGGCCCATGGATCTTGTTTTTACTATACCATCATGTGTTACAACTCCCAGATACTTCCCTGTGATCTTATCTGCCCTCTTCTTCTCCTTATTCCATCTGCTGCTCATCTCATAGGCATAGTAGTTCTGACCTGAAACCCGAATCTCAACACCCTTTGTCTTGTATTTCCTGACCCAGTCTGGAAGAACAGTCATATTGCATAGTATAGGTAATATGTATATAGATCTTTCGCAATAAAGCATAGATGCCATAAGATGGGGGTTTCATGGATATTAAAATGTGAGAATATATACTCCCTATTACACAAAAAATGTGGAGTTAGGGGTTAACCGTATTAAAATAATTGTTTGAATAAAAGATTTATTATTCTGTTGAAGTAAAAGTTTGTTGTTTTTCTCCCGTATTTTCAGAGTGATGCTTTAGTTTTCCTCTACTATATGAAAGCAATCCGGCGATAAGAAGAATAGTAATGGATACAATGAATGCTGATCTGAACCCATCCATCAATAGTAATGCATTTGAATGGGTCAATTCATTCCCCGCTCCATAAACAAATATGCTGTATACAAGCCCTCTTTGAATGGTCAAGGAAGCAATTGTGAGAGCCAAAACAAAACTTGTAAGAGTTCCAATGTTAGAAAGTGTTCGTTGCAATCCACCAATTGAACCATAGATTTTAGAATCGGAAGCACCCATAACTGCTTTAATATTTGAGGGCCAGAACATAGAGCCACCTATACCTGCCACTATTGATCCTGCTATTAGTATGAGCAGATTTGAACTCGTAGTGAGCGTAAAATAAATAATTACACCCATCATCATTAGAAATATACCCACAGTAGCGAGAATTGTAGGACCGATTTTATCGGCAATAGACCCCATCTTAGGTGCAAGGAAACTGGCAATTATATAACCTGGAACCAGGTAAAGTGATGCAGCCAATGGATTAAGATTCCTTACGCCTTGCAAATATAGTATAAGAATAAAGACTACTGCAAGATAACCCGTTGCCTGAAAATATGTTGCCAAAAGAGATAATCCTAGCATTCTTGATTTAAATGCTTTGAAGTCAACGAGTGGATGATCTGTTTTTAATTCATTGATTATGAAAATAAGTGAAAATAACACACCAATTGCAAAATATGCCAGGATTTGAACTGTATTTGCACCAGTTGATATCTTAAGCGCGCCGTAAGATAGAGACAGCAAAGCTAAAGCAAGTGTAACAATGCCTACAAAATCAATCTTTTTTCTTTGCCTGACATTATCATGAATATATACCATGCTTATGAGATAACCTGCTATTCCTATAGGACCATTGATATAAAACACGAATTGCCATCCAAGGTAGGTTGTTATTATACCCCCAAGCACGATGCCTAATGTGCCACCTATATTCCAACCCATAGCAGTGAAGCCGAATGCTCTCCCTCTTCTGTGCCCGGGTATCATATCAGATATTATGGCAGAAGATGTAGACTGAAGCATTGAGGCGCCTACTGCCTGAAAAGCACGCATTGTGATGAGAAACTGTATACCACTTAACCCTAAGAAAGGTCTTGAAAAGCCGGATGCTATTGAAGCTATTGTAAAAATTACGAAACCTATATTAAAAATTCTAGATCTTCCGAAATTATCCCCTACAGAACCCATTTGAGTGGTAAGAACTGCAGTTACGAGAAGATATATCAGAATAACCCAAATTGAGGTTTCAATGGTTGTATTGAGATCGACCGTAATATTCTTAAGGGCAAGAAGAACTATTGTGGAATCAACAGCAGCCATAATCGTTCCCATCATAACTGCAACAATGATCATTGTTTCTGAAGCAGGCTTTCGTTGCACGCAATGTAATTAATTTTTAGTAATTAAAAATTGTTTTCTTAATTATCAACTATTAAACATTGTTATTTACGTCTGTGTCTTTCATATGCAAGAAGCATAAGCACCACAAATATAATTCCCCCTGCTAAAAGGTAAATATAAATCATATTGCCAAAAGGCGAATTTCCTGGTGTTTTATTCAGAACAATAGAAATATACGTGTAATTCCCAGGCTTCATCGTAAAGTTATGGTAATAAGAAATATAACCAAGTTCTGACACCTTTAATTGGTATGTTCCGCCGGGAACAGATAAATTAAATTTCCCAGAGGAAAGGAAAGGATATGCTTTTCCATTCAATGAAATGTTAGCATTACCCGGTGAAATTATTCCGGCAATGTGAGCCCAAGGTAGATAACTGACATTCTTGGTGATATTGTCATTGATAATTGTGAAAGTTGTAATTCCCATCATGGTATAATAACCACTCAAATTACTTGCTTTGAATGAATATGTACCATCTGGTTCAGAAATTGTGACGTAATTTGAAGTAGTTGAAATAATCTGGCCGCTGCTTAAATTCACATACCATAATGTACCTGCGGCGAGGCCTGTCTCCCGGAATGTCACGGACTGTTGAGCAGGAGCACAGATGAGAATTCCTTGAGAATAGCTGTTGCTTCCTGTTGAGATGTTCCAAGTATTGTTGTTAATTTTTGTGAAAACAAGGCGCGATGCAACCTCACCTGTCTGATCTATTGAATTGTTAAAAACTTTGGTGACTGCTGGAACATAATTGTTAGAATTCATCGGTTCAACCATTCCAGTAATGGTACCTGCTGTGGGGTTAATAAAAGTTCCATTTCCGCCAGATGGACCCCCAACAAGACCAAACTGTGGATCGAGACCTCCTGAATATTTATTATCAGGGAACGGTCCATTATAATACGTGTGACCCTGCATCGAATATGTGTAATTATAAGAATCTATTATGTAAGCTGCACCGGGTACAGGCAGGCTTATCACATGAGAATTTATCTCAAAATAAACAACCTGATTCATGGAATTGGGATTTGTACTGATCCATGAAGTGATATTGAAAGTGTGCGGCATTGATATTATGTGCCCCAGAGGAAAATTATACCTGTAGAGTGTTTTGGAAGGATATTGGCCATAAAATGGATACACACTCCATCCCGTATAATTTACTGCCCAACTTGAACCAGCGGAGCGATTGATGTATACAACATTCTGAATCCAGTAAACAGGGGCCCCAAGTTCATTGGCTAAAAAGAAATTCTGCTGTATTGATGCGTTGAAGTATTTATTTACTGTTGAATATTTTCCCGTTGATGAATTGTACAAATAAGAAGTAACGTTCAATCCTGTGAGATTTATAACATTATTAATTCCCTTTAGGCCGAAAGAAGATAGGGTTCTGTTCACATGCAGAGCATACATTGTAAGGTTATATGCATCAATGGAACCCCACCCTGTTACAAGATTGTATGCATAGGAGGCATTATAGATATGATTCCTGCCGTAAATTATATTATAGAATGGAAGAGTTGGAATGGAAGCATTGTAATTTCCGGTCGGAAAGAAACCTGTTGTAGGTGTGTTTTTGGGGGTTGAAAACTGATAATTAGAAATGTTATAGAGAAGAGGATTCAGATATCCAAGTTTCGATTGATTATAATAACCTAGAACAGCATTCATCTCCGCCACTATTCCAGCTTCCACGGGAGAAGATACGCTTGTTCCCCCTATGGAATATAAGTTTGATGTTCCGTTGATGCTCAGAATTATCAATGTGTTGTTACCAATTGCAGATATGTCAGGAACACCAAGTCCGGCACCCTTAAGAATATTATTTGCCTTTGAATTCAACTGCCATGAAGTTTCCTTGAATGCCATGCTTATTCCGCCAACTGAACCTGCAGGATTTCCGGAAGTGGAAGAATAGGTTGCATACCATGCTGTTTGATTCAGAATGTGAAGGTTTCCAGCAAGAGTCAATGTTGTACCACCGACTGAAGTAACTCCAAAATTGTCATACGCCATGGATGCTGGGAATTGAACATAATCATTAGTATAATTTGTGTTTGGAGAGTATTTTTGGCTTTTATTATTATCTCCAGAGTCCCCGCTACTGGCGAGTACTGATATGCCCCTTGCCTGTGCTTCCTGAAGATATTGATACCAGACAGTGTTGTTGAATTCTGGTGCACCCCATGAATTTGATATGACTGATACATTATTAAGGGCAGAATAAGTTGAATTTGGGTTGAGAATATATGCAAGTGAACTATCAATGCTCTGAATTGTTGCATTTGGGCCATATACATTATAGATGCTTGAACCTGGAGCAGTGCTTCCAACCATTTCGAGATCCAGAGTGTTCTCTATATTTGCACCTGTTTTATCATAGCTGGCTGATGCACCTGGCTTGACTGCTCCATTCAACGGAACCCCATATAGTTTTGAATGTGGCTCGTAAGATGGGATAGTTGAATTGAAATAACTGTATATATCAGATGGGTTAAATGCCCCCACATTTTGGTTAGAGGAGTTCTGTCCTGCCCATAAAATCGTAGCTATAACTTCATTTGTAGGATAAGTGATATTCAACAATGTCTGTTCATCGTATGCAACCTGAAGATCTGAGCCATATATGTTCTGAATGCCTTTAACTGTTAAAGGTTGAGGGTATCCAGCAAATGTGTTTATCTCATTTGTATAGTGCCCTGTAAGGTTTTTGTTAAACATAAAATTGTTAAGATGTAAATTTTTATTGGATAGACCGGAAACTTTGGATACGTGTGATGCAATGAATTTTGGTAGTTCAGGTGAAGATGTTGTGAAATATGAAATTGAATCGCCTGAAGTTTTTGCAATACTGGTGTTAAATGCCTTTCCGATAATACTTGAAGGACCCTGAACTTCCATTGATATTCTATCTGAAAAGGTAGTTATTTTCACTCCAGTAAATTGCGAAAAATATGACTCTGCCTGTAAATAGAAATTTTGTGATACAGAAAATTCAGAAGCAAACTTTGATCTTGAAATATACTGATGATATGAATGGCTATTTGGATTTGAGATGTTTGACAACAATGAATTCAATTTACTCTGGTTCTGGAATTTAAATGTCACCATAACAAAAACGTTTCCATGAAATGGATAACTGGCATTATTTGACAGGGTATGGCATGATGTCTCGATTGGTACCATCGCCATTCCTGTTTGAGATATGACATCGGGATTGCTGGAAATAGGTTGTCCGGAAGATCGAACAATTGAGTTTGAAGAATTTTGTAAAGGGAGGATAACTGCGGACAGAAGAAAGATGCTGATAATTACTATAGTTGGGGCCACAACCTTAAATTTTTGATCCATTAAATAAGTAAACAGAATTGAACTTATAATGTTTTTTTCTATCTCCGAACAAAATTGAAAAACATGGAATAAACTATATCATAAACTACAGAACTTCCTTTTTTGTAGTATAATAGATACAGTGGACAGAAATGAGATTTACACTGGGACCACAGGGTCTATTTTTAGAACAATATCATTGGATTCAAATGGGAAAAATTGGTTACTGAGTCAACAATACAGAGGAAAATAATGATGTAGTGATCAAATAGACCTAAAAAGATGGGTATTTAGATGAACGAAAACATATTCAAAGAGTGCTATTAAGAAAAAGATAAGCAATAAAAATTCAAACTCTGAACCCCAGTTTTCCGTAATTGATAGATTTACAATTGAAAAATAATTAAGGCTTCCAATTACCGCAACCAGACACCCAATAAAAACGAAAAACAATATAATTACATACTCGATTGTAACTATATTAAGTAGTTTAGTTGGAAAACCAACTCCCCTTTTATTTGAGATTGTTAAGATTTCTTTTCTGAAAATTTTGATTTTAGGAAAAAATAATAAATATGGGAATATCCAGAGAGTTTGGAAAAGTCGAAGATCAATCACCATTGCCACCCGTAATATTCCTCTCATGTATTCCACCTTATTCTACCTGCTGGATTATGTGTCTTTCCTGAAAGAGCGCTGAAAACAACTACGAATGCTGGATTGTTGCCAAGAACAGGTACATACGGAAAAATTGAAACACTACCTATGTTAATATACCTATTCCAAAAAAATGATGATTCATGGATCTAAACAGTAGTTAAGCATTTTTCCTACCAGTTCTTTG
>JAKBGP010000112.1 GCA_021833045.1 Thermoplasmata archaeon | reverse complement strand
GCTTTTACAAGAAAGCCTCCTTCTTCTTTACACCAATAAAGAAAGGATGTCCGGTACTATACAGGCAGATCAAAAATCAAGAATTTCCTCACTACATGAGAATTATGAGATTATGTCTGAGATTACATATAAATTAAAGGATCAATTAAACAAAGGAAATTTGGCTGAGGTTGGCAGATTCTTGAATGAAAACTGGATCGAAAAAAGAAAACTTTCAGACAAGATTTCGTCTGAGTATATTGATACGCTTTATGAAAAAGCTTTCAGGAGCGGCGCAATGGGCGGAAAGCTGATGGGCTCTGGCGGTGGCGGCTTCCTTCTTTTCCTGGCCGATCCAAAGTACCATGGAATCATTTCAAATGAACTGGGCCTGATTCCAACACCCTTCAGGATTGTCCATCACGGATCGCGTATTGTTTTTGTTGGTGACTGAGATCAGATAAGGAAATTTCGACAACCTTCAGAAAAGGTCTTCAACCATCTTGGAGACAATATGGCCAATAGCTATGGTACTTTCCTGAATGAAGGATGTTCTTTGGCTTGGGATCATAATGAGCTTATCCTCCTGAATTAGCTCTTTCATCTTACCACCACCTTTTCCCGTGATTCCGAAAATGATGCCCCCCCTCCTCATCCCCTCTTCAATTCCATTCATTACATTAATAGAATTGCCGCTAGTACTCAGGGCAATAAGCAAATCTTTTTCGTTTGCAAGGGCCTTAATTTGCCTTGAATATACTTGATCAAAACCATAATCGTTCCCAATTGCAGTCATTGATGAAGCATTCCCATGCAGTATCAGTGCTGGCAATGGTTCCCTCTCCCTTTCAAATCTTCCCATAAATTCAGCAGCAATGTGTTGTGCATCCGCTGCACTTCCTCCATTTCCAAAGATGATTAATTTATTTCCATTCTTAAATGTCCTAGATAGTGCGTTTCCCAATCCTAATATTTTCCCAATGTCAAGTGAGTTCCTTATAGCTGAGCCCTCCTCAAGATAATTCTTAACGTCGTTGGCATTCATAACTGGGAAAACAAATTGCTCTTATTATGATTTCCTTAAATGAAAAAGAATGGATATTTAAAATAACTGTTTATGATCGGAAACAGTCATACTTCATGTTAAAAAAAACACTGTTTATAGACAGGGATGGAACAATCAATAAAGATTGCCCATACTGCCACAATCTTGAAGATCTAATTATTTACGAAGATGCCGTGGAGATCATAAAAGATTATGGGAAAAAAGGATATCTTATCGTGATAATAACAAACCAGTCCGGAATCAACAGGGGGTACTTCACTGTTGAGGAATTTCAAGCATTTCACAATGAATTGCTGAAGGAACTAAGGGAAAGAGGGGTAAATGTTGATAAAACGTATTACTGCCCACACAGGCCAGATGAGGGCTGCGAATGCAGGAAGCCAAAGCTTGGAATGATCCATAAAGCAATGGGAGACTTTGAAATAGATCTCAATAATTCTATCATAATAGGGGACAGAGATGACATGGAAGGCGAAATGGGACGAAGGCTGGGTATAGAATATAAGATTGTGGCAAGATAATATTTCACTTACTGCGTTTGTTTTAAAAATACACATAGTTACAGGGAAAATATTTCCAAGCCAACAGGTCACCTTAAACAATTGCATTACATGCATCCATTAAATTATGCACCCACATTCCATGATTGCACTAATTTGCCTGATAATAAAATACTGAAAATATTTTTCATAGAAAGTAGGGGTCTTTTTTCTCATATCCGTACATTCTCCTAATACAAAAACGTATAATTTCACTTCACGAACATTTCTTGGTAAGGCTTTTTCGTGTTATTTTCATGTTTTTTTATCGCGTTTGGTTCAACTTTGAATTAAAGAAAGGTCAATACTTTTTCAGTCCAATGTCAGAAATAAAATTCTGCAAATAGCAACATGTGGGTTTGAATATTATCTCTCGTAAAACACGTTGTACATATTCTCAATTGTATATCAATATTGCAAAACTATTGTCAATGTTTTTCGGGACATGGATTCAATGTGCAATAACATCTGATATACGTTGTCATGCCTAAAGATCAAAAAACATAGGAATTCAACGGAAAGTTTTGGTAGTAGGGCTTAAATATTGGAAACACAGTTGTTGATTTCTTCTGAATCAGTGCCCTGAAAAGAAATTAAATGTGATGGAGGCATTCCATTACATGCAACTTCGAGTTCAAGACAGGAAAGTTGTTTCAGAGAACATCCTTCTGGTATCACAGATGCTTATCAACCGGACTTGACAAGGTCTAGTTATGGCAATGCGTTGCACCAATAATCTCAACTGTTTACCTTGGTTATTTATTGCATTCAAACGCAGCAATTGAGAAGTTGTCCAAGTCGCCATGGTGTTGCCTAGGTCGCTGGCCGTTTTTCCTCCCGCCATGAGCTTCTCAAACTTTCTGCGTGTTTCTCATCAAGTATCCAGAGCAGTACCTGAATTATAGCATGGCATAGATCGCTACTTGCATTTCCAGCCTTTGTGGCAACTTCTACCCTATCCCTCTTTTCTGAAATGGCAAGTGCAATTTCCCTCAACGATATTCTTCCTAATTGTGCTATTTCACCGCCCGCTCCATCAGTTGTGATCAGAACAAGACCATCTTCTTTCATTGTATTCAGCTGGATAGCCTGGTCAATCTTCTTTCCAACTATTTCCTGGGTAACAAGATGCATTTGATCTGATAGAATCTCTCTGGCACCTCTTTCCAGTTCCCGTGTTCCTCTGTATGCGTCCCTGATCAGGCTTCCAATATCATTGCTATACTCAAACTTTAATTCCTTCAGGTTCTCGATGGTTTCCTTCAGATCATGTTCCATTTTGATATAAGCGGACAATTTTTCATACTCTTCACCAGAAATGAATGCAGTTATGCCATCCTTCTGAATGGCAGCAATTCCTTTGCCAAACTGTTTAAGGAAGAGTTGAACCATTTTATTCCTTAACACCTTCAGATTGTCATCTGTGATTATGCTTTCCATTATAGGATGTTCTGTAATTATTTCAATTACTGAGAGGAAATCTTCATCACCGGGTTTGAAGCCGATGGAAATTAACGTCTTGATGCCTTCTGAGAATTTTATAATATCAGACAAATTCACGATCTGCTCCTTCAGCGTTTCCCGTTTTTGGATGAGTGCCATCTCTTCTATTTTGTTCTGTTCCAGATTCTGCTTCAATTTTTTGATATCCTTCCCAATATTTTTAATCTTCACAATGCCATCATAATCATTCTCATACGCTTGTTTCATTTTTGAAATAATTTCAGCCATTGTCTTCTCCTCATTGGTCAATTCTCGTATACGTTTTTCTCCCTTATCAACTGACGCCTGGACGGCGTGCAGCTTTTGTTCTAAGACTGTGATTTTCCTACGAAAGTCTTGTTCAAGATTTCTGTTTTCAGTGAGAAGCGCACCCTGATCAAGTGAATATTTTTCCAATGCAGAAATTATTTTGGAAGGGCTGTTTTCCAGTGTACCTGCAATGGTTGACAATCTTATGAGTTCCCCGCGATTCCATCCCTCCTCTTCCATTTGCCTCATGGAAAGAACTAATTTCCCAATATCGGCACTGCTCATACTCCTTTCCAAACCGTATTTTTCAATGTCTAAAATGTAGCGAATCTTATCTGCGTCGTAGCCAAGGCTTGCTGCCCTTTCAAAAAATTTTTCAATATCCTTATAGTTCATACCCATTTTATTTACAGTCTTCCAGAATCTGTCTGATTTGTCTATTCTCTCTCTATTGTTTTCAAGTTCTGACTTAAGTTTTGCATTTTCTCTGGAAGCTGTACCTTTTTCCAGATTCACCTTTTTAAGATCATTGGTTGATGTAGAAATTAAGGACAAAAGATGAGATTTCCGCGATTCCAGGCTGCCTGCCTCATCCTTTAAATTTTGAATTTCGTTCGTAAGGCCGTTCTTTTCAGCGATTAAATCCTGTACCGCCCTAATTATATCAAGAGGACCTTTCCCCTCACTCTGGAATTGAATCAGTGTTTTCACGATCATAGGCACACTGCCACTGTCCTGTTCCTTGAGAACTTTGTACAGTCTCAGCAGATCTTCCAGATTTACACCCATAACATTCAGGACCTGATAATTCAGGAATGGATATGAAAGGCTTTCAACACTGGAATTGTTAACCTTCAGATACGAGGCTATTTCGCGTATTTCGTCAAGTTCAGGCAGATAATCAGCGTGGAATGGTATCTTCCCCAACTTCCAGCGGTCTATGCAGTCCTTCACTGTTGACTTGGGAATGCCAGTTTTGGTTGAAATTTCACCAAGTGAGCCTCCATAGAGATACAGCTCTATAACTTTTTTTGAATGTTTTGAATCCATTATAGCAAATGGGATTTAAAGTTTTTATACATATCTATTCATATAAATAAGAGGCCACTCTCTATTTTAGGAAAACATAAAAGAAAATTTTCTTTATGCGGTAATGATTAAAACATCCTTTCAGGAGAAACTGCAAGTTCAGTAAGCCAAAACAGGTGTCCATGAAGCTGTCACTTTGATCCCTGATTTTTTTGTAATTCCGCACGAATATCGAACATCTCGCACACCTTTCCGCACCTATATCCGCACACCTTTCCGCACGTTCATCGAACAATTTAGGTGTATAACCGAACGGTGAAAGAAATAATTATGGCGATAAGGTTAGAGTTCATTGTATTGTTTCCTTTACTTCTGGATAGATTGCAAGAATAAGTAGAGGATGGATCCTGCCGTTTCACCTCCTTTTATTCCTTCCAAATTTCTCCCCTTCCTTAATATTCTTGCCTTATCGATCTTTGCCTCCCTCACTGCAAGCAGAACATCAGGATCGCCACTGTAATACTGTATTTGCACTTTTGGACAAAATATGACTGAGGTTTACATTTATCAGGGCACACTGCCTGATGCAAAACCATATAATCATGCAAATGGCTTGCCCAACCATTTGTGCAGCGTTATTCATCCAAAGTGGAACGGTTGTTGGAAGAACCGAGAACAGACATACGCATTCGGAATTCATGTCATTCCTGGAACTGATTGATCAGGAAACCTCGGGTAACCAAGATATACATATCATCTGTGACAATCTATCAGCACACAAGACACAGGAGGTGGAAGGCTGGTTCTCCTTGTGCAAGAGATTCCATATACACTTCACCCCTACCCATGCATCATAGTTGAATCAGGTTGAGCTGTAGTTCGGCATACTCGGCAAGAAAGCCTTGGAAAGGGGAGAATTCACATCAATGGATGAACTTGCTGAGAAGATCATGAAGTTCGTAGAGTATTACAACAGGACAGAAAAGCCGTTCAAATGGGCATCAAAGGGAAAGGTGCTGAGGGTATAATAATATAACCGATGTACTAAGGGGACAGACTACTAGAGCACTTCATGAAAATTCAGAGAAATTGATTTTGAAAAGGTGTGGAAAATAAGATAAAAGTATTGAGATAATGAAATATACCATTTCACATTTTGGGTAGCATGGGCGCGTGGCCAAGCATGGATATGGCAACAGCCTCCTAAGCTGTAGATCAGGGGTTCAAATCCCCTCGCGCCCGCTCTGGAGATTATTCCATTCTTGGTGCCAGGAAGAATTTTACCTTCTTTTCCCCTTCTTTTTCCACGTATTCAGGCTCTATTATGAGAGGATAATCATTGTTGAAGGAAAGCTTAAGTTTCTCTGCTGAACCGGTGGATTTTATGATTCTCATCAGGTAGTCAGAGGGATAGCTGCTCTTTGATCCGCCCCTTGATACAAGTTCGACACAGTTTTCCCTTTCTATGATGAGTTCAGCATCTTCTGAATCTGTCTTAGAAGATATAACAAATCTTGAATCTTCTATGGAAAGCCTTACGGAATCCCTTACATCGGTTGTGGCCCTCAAGCCTTTCTCAATCTCAGACCTGTTGACAACAACATAATTTTCTGGATTTACAGATGGAAGTTTCGGCGCAGTCATATTTCCGTATTCAAGAAGGGCTATGCTTTTACTGAGGTTTCCCATTATGAATTTAAGCTTGCCAGGTGCATTCGCCATGCTTATGGTTTCACTGCTGCTGCCAAGCTTCAGTACATTCTTCACCCTTTCAAGTTCCAGTGGTATGTCTGTTTTCTCGCTTACATCATAATTTGCAAATACTGAATTTGAAACGAAGAGATCTGCCATTGCCACTCTTGCACTGTCTATGGCCCTCACATGAATTCCATCAGGCTCAAATTCAAACTTGGCCTCTCCGGTGATGGAATTTATAATATCTATAATTTCCTTGAGAGTGCCTATGGTCGTAGTTACTTTCATGCATAGTAATACGTAAAGAGGCAATTAAACGTTTCCTAATATGATCATAGTATGTTACCAGAAAAGATCAAACAGTAATACGTCTCTTTGCAATTTATTAGCATGCCCGCATCCGCACCTTAAATGAAATTGTGTGGGGAATTCAATTCCATAGAATATAATAGTGTTATGGAACTGGATTCCATATATGAGAGTGCCTGAATGCCGACTGTTTGGTGACATGAACTGCAAAGGGAAGGATTTGATTTCTTCTACACATGCTTGATTAATCCGTAATCTCATTAGTTTTATGATAGTTGCTTTCAGAATATAATATTCATAACAGTAATCTCAAAATATCTAAATAAACGGCATTTATAACCATACAGGTTAAAATGGATTCTGATAAAGCCCTGCTTGAATTCATAGGCATTGAAAGCATTGATCACCTTTTTTCTGATGTTCCGGATAAGATAAGGATAAAGAAGGATTCTTTAAAGAA
>JAKBGP010000111.1 GCA_021833045.1 Thermoplasmata archaeon | reverse complement strand
GGATCTGCACAGGATGCAACATTCATAACATCAGATCCCGGACTTGCGAAGCATGAGGAGCCAAGAGAGGAAGGAAAGACAAGGAGATCAAAGGATGGTTCATTCACAAAGAAGAATAATAAAACATTCTTCGGTCACAAGGGCCACACAATTGTTGATGATAACGATCCCGTTCCATTCATCCAATCATACGCGGTAACAACTGCAAAGGATCATGACACAAGGATTGACCTTTCAAAGCATGGAATCACTGTGTACCGGGACAAGGGATATTTTGGCAGTGATCCCAAGGGAATTGATGGCACAATGGACAGATCTGTGAGGTGTCATGATCTGTTCATAGAATCTGTTAGGAGAAATTCAAGAATTTCAAGAAAGATATCACTGGTGAAATATCCGTATGCCGTCATGAAGAGAATGTTTCACTTTTCACATGTCATGGTCACCCTTGTGAGAAGGGTGAGGGTGAAATTCATGTTTGCATGCTTCGGATACAATGTTCATGCCCTTAAAATTCTGCATGGATAGCGTAAGCAATGCACATTTACTTTAAAAATACTGGTAAATGCTGAAAATAAAAGTGAAAATATCACCCAGGATTACGGTTTTGCTTTATTGTGTCAAGTATAGGAAGAATCCACTGGAAATAAAGTAACTTATTCGAAATCCTCATTATAGATAACATTACCCTGAAAGAATTCATTGCCCAGTCAGGTATCCCCGGATATCAATATCATAATTTAACAGTTCTTAGGTTTTTACTGGAATTCGAAGGATAAAATACCCTATTATTCGGAGATTAGGTTTAATATCTATCTTGTTGTGAAGCGTAATTCTTTTTTTAGGGGATGATAGAATTAACTAGGGAAATGATCCATTAGGTTTATAAAACCGTAACCAGGTCTACTAACATATCTTTCGATCATTCATTCTGAAAGGTGCTATAGTTTCTTTAAGAAATACAAAATGGAGGTTTTTTAAGGGCTTCAATTTTAATCCACAAATTACGCACATTCAGTGAATCCAATCAGTTTAGACGGGATAACTGTGAAACATGTATTGTTTCTCCCGTGTTTCTCAAACAATCTTATAGCCTGCGTTAAAAGGTCAAGAAATCATAACTTTGCAGTGTTGATACAGATTGCAGTTAAATATACATGAACTCTAATCATCTTTACTGTTTTCATCATCTACAGTCAATGTACGACCTTTTCATGGACTGTAAATATAGAAGTCTATTTCACAAACTGTTCTGAACCCCAGTTTCTCACATATGGGGGCCGATGTATGCTTTACTGCCTGAATTATTGCAGCATGCATTCCAATGTTTTTTGCATCCTCAAGCCTTCTGGCAACAAGGGATGAATAAATGCCTTTGCCTCTGTATTCAGGAAGTGTTCCTGCACCCAGTAAAATTACCAGATCATTAATCTTATCCATTATACTGGCTGCAAAAGCTACTGGTTTGTTATTTACCCTGTCATATGCAAGGTACAGATAACTATTCCTTCCCTGTGATTTATACATGGCCATTACTACCCTGGCTACTTCCTCAGTTAAACCCATACCAAACGAGGTAGTTATGAGTGGAATATTCCTGTCAAATTCTTCTTCATCTACCTTCCTAATTTCATATTCATCATTTACACTTATATTGACACTGAGATCTTCAAGAATCATCCCAGAGGTCGAAAGCTCCTGAACCTTTTTGAAACCACTATCAATAAGTAAGTTGCTGATGTTTTTTGGTCTTGATGTGGGCCCCACAAGCCAGCCAAAGACTTTGTTCTCTCTACCATAGATCTTTATAACGGAATCTATTACCTCTTTGCAGTTTTGTTCCTCAAGATCAGCCAACCCCACAACGTTTAGAAATGCACTGTCAACCTTAGAAATTCTACCCTTAACCCTGTTTATACTGAGAGGTCTTAGGGTGCCATCCGGAAGTTTGTCAACATTAAGACCATTACAGGTCTCGTCTATCCTTTTTATGAGCTTCTGACGATCCATCAAAGACCCCCCACATTATTCTAATCTCTTTCTCAATGGCTTCTTATCTATTTTTCCAGTGCTTGTGCGAGCAAACTCCTTGACAGTTATGTAATCATCAGGAAGCCAGAATTTGGCAATTCTTCCTGTAGTAATATAAGTTTCCAGGTGCTTTTTTAGGCTGTCAAGATTAAAGTTATCGGAAACTGTCATAAAAGCTACTGGCCTTTCACCCCACTTTTCATCCAGTTTGCCAATAACAGCTACCTCATTGACACCTGGTGCTGTGCTGATTAAATCTTCAAGAATGAGAGTGGGTATAAACTCGCCGCCTGATTTTACTGCATCCTTTTCCCTGTCCACGATGGAGAGGTACCCATAACTGTCAATGACTGCAAGGTCGCCAGTGTGCATCCATCCATCTTTCCACAATCTTTCCGTAGCATCAGTATCTTTTACATATCCATCTGTCAGCCAAGGAGATCTAGCAATAACCTCGCCCATAGTCTTGGAATCCCATGGCACATCTTTCCCATCTCTGTCTACAACCCTTAGATCTACGAGGCTCACCGGAATTCCAGACTTTATTCTGAATTCTGTTCTTTCAGAGTCATCCATTTCCCTTACCTTTTTGGTAAATGTGGAAAGTGTCAGCAGAGGGGCAGATTCTGACATTCCATATCCGACAACTGTTTCTATGCCCATTGCCCTTGCCTTTTCCGCAAGACCTTTTGTTAATGAACCACCACCAATGGTTATTTTCATGTTATTCTCAGAAAGAATCTTTGCAGAATCAGGATTTGATATGAGCATGTAAAGAATAGATGGGACCATCGCGCTTACATTCACCTTCTCCTGCTTCATGATTTTCAGTATTGTTGGTATGTCGTACCTACCGGGAAGAATATACTTAACCCCCTTAAGGATCGCAATATATGGTATTCCCCAGGAATGCACATGAAAGAATGGGACCAGTGGCAAAAGAACATCACTGCTGGTGGAGTTTATGGGGGGCTCGCTGAATGTTATTGCATCACAGAGCGTATGAAGTACGATCTGTCTGTGGGTGAAGGTGACTCCCTTTGGAAGTCCTGTAGTACCTGATGTGTAAAATGTGGTTGCCACGGTATCTTCAGAAATTTCAGGTAAAATTTCCTCCCTGCTTTCCTTCACCAGCTCATCGTAATTGATCCAGTTTTCAAGAGTCTGGGGCAATTTTCCTGTTTCAGAACACACGATCCATTTCTTCACAAATGAAAACATCGATTTGTTCTTTTCAATCATTGGAACAAATTCATCCCTAATGATAACATACCTGTCCTCTGCGTGTTCCATAGTATAATAGAGAAGTTCAGGAGGATACCTTATGTTGACCGTATGAAGGACTGCCCCACACATAGGAACTGCGTAATAGGCCTCCAGATATCTGATTGTATCCCAGTCAAGCACAGCGACCCTCTCTCCTTTCCTGACACCAAGGCGAATTAGAGAAGAGGCCAGTTTCTTCACTCTTTCGTTGAACTCTTCATAAGTATAGGACTCTTTACCTTGATAAGATATTATCTGATCAGGATTATTTCGCACTGATGTTTTCAGTATTTTGTCAATGGTCAATTCGTAATTGTTTGTCATGTGAAATCGATCTGTAAAAAAAATATAAATGTTACGGCTCTACCAAATAAGAATAAAGGTTTATCTCGCACACTTTTCTGAATCCAATTTTTTCACAAATTGGTGCTGAAGTGTTTTTCACTGCATGGATTATCAAATACTCTAAACCATTATCCCTGGCTTCTTCTTGCCTCCTCGATAACATCATTCTGTAAATTCCTCTACCCCTGTAGGATGGTAAGACTCCAGCCCCGTCAAGTATTGCATACTTGTCATCTGTGTCCATCTCCATCATAGAAAAACCAACTTCATCACCAGATTGGGGGTCAATGGCCAGATATGCCTTTATTTTATTTTTGTAACGCTCGGTCATATTGAGAATTTTTGCCATCTGAACAATTGTATTGGCCGTCTCTGTTGTCATACCGTTCCCGAAAGCGCTGGCAATGACTTCAACATATTTTTCAAGATCGTCTAACTTCACTTCCTTTACTTCGATTCTTGTATCATATAACCTGATTTTCTCTTTTGCGGCCATTACAAGCCCATACTCAGAAACATCATCGGCCAACCTGAATCCAAACTTTATGAGATGCTCGGTGAGGTCAGCCGGAGTACTGTTCGGCCCTACTATCCACGTGAAAGACTTATTCTCTTTTTTGAATATATCAATGGTCCTTAAAATCGTATCAACGACGTTGGTATCATCAAGGCGGGCAAGTCCAACATGATTTACATATGGTGAATTTGAGGGGGAAATGTATCCTTTAATGCCCTGGATGTCGATCGGCGTTAAACCGATACTTTTTAAAAAATCTGAATCAAGGCCCTTTCGATTGAGCATAGCATTTGTGTTCTCAATAATTGATAACAGTTCAGTATCGTCCATGAATACCATACTTCAATTTCGAAATTAGTATTTAATTTTTAGAGTGTCTCACCTTTCATGAATAGTCAGACAAACGTCGAACATTATTAACAAAATGAGAATATTGGGATATGCCCACACAGCATATCCCGCTGATCATGGAATTGATAGACAATATAGTTTCGCCCGACCAAAGGAGGAGGAAGTATTCAGATCGGCAGATCCTTAAGATACTCATCCTTCTGCAGATATTCAATATCTCATACCGTTCATCAGGGATATTCCTCATGGTTGATGAGGAATATCTCAGAATGGCTGGCCTTAATGAAATACCCCCATTCCAGACCCTATCGAGGAGAGCAAGATCATTTGATTGAAATGTTTATCTGAAATTGAGACAATTTGCGAAATTAATTATGATACATTTTGCTCCAGCCTTATATATAGGGGGAAGTACCCAGTGGTGAGAAGTCATCAAGGTATTTTGATATCCTCTTGTACTCAGTATATGGTGCCTTCCTCAATCGCATGTAATAGTATGTTTCATCCATATTTCATGATTTCGGTGAAACACTGCATTTAGAAGAAAAATCAACTAAATGTTGACAATGTCTAATAATCTTCGAAATATGTCTAACTATTAATGAACCTCAAGACACCTTGCTATACTTTAAGATAAAACGTGTAGAACGCATTTATTTTCCATTATCAATCCATTTGCCCAACACTGAAAAGACGTCCTTGAACGTGTTTTCCCCTGCATAGATGTCCAAGTGGCCGTATCCATCAAGCATGACCTTTTTCGTGCCCCTTGGCAGGGAACTTTCATCCCACAGAGCAGTGCCGAAATTCCCACTTGTGAAAAAGATGCTGGGCAATTTTATGTCTCTATTCAGGGACGAGAGTTCCTCATCCTTCAAATCTATAGCGATTCTGCAGGGCCAGAATGGATCAAAGGTTGCCAGAATAGGGAAAATGTATTCCATCTTCGAGAACGGGTAGGACTTGAAGTTTGTAAAATTCGTTGCATCCAGATTATGCATCAGGTATTCTGCCAGGTTTTTGAAACCCGAAACAGGAGATGGGACGTCAGGGTTCTTTAACGCAAATGGCCATATTGGATTATTAATCCCTCCCGGGCAATCTAAGGAAAAGACTCCCTTCCCATCCATTTCTTCAACGGATTTAGGCGTCCCAGGATAAATAAGTTCCCACGATTCGGTCTTTATTGGACCCCCATCCATGAGTATTAGGCCTGACAGATTCTCATCAGAATATCTTGAGGCGTAATTGAAAGCAGCTATACCGCCGAAACTATCTCCTTCAAGGAGCAAGGTTTCTGCATTTTCCAAGTCAAGAATGAATGATATTGATTCTGTGATATCCCTAAACCACTTTTCCAAACCCCATTCCCTCATAAATGAAAGTTCCTTGTCCTTGAGGAAAGGTGGAACAAAATGAGTCCTATAGTCAAGTGCATAAATTATGTGCCCCCTGGAAGCAAGATATTTATAACGGCTTTTCTCCTGAGAGGGGAATGCATATCCCATACCATGATAGGATAAATGTATAAGCTGCTCTCCGCTTGACCACGTTCCAGGGAGACACAATATAATCTTACCGGACTTTACTTTACCTGAAAACCTGTGCAGACAAATCTTGTTATATGGACCTTCTTCAGAATAGTCCTTTACCCATTCCTTCTCCTCTATTTCACCCTCTTTTTTTGCACTGAATGAATTAATCTCTTTCCAACCAGAGCCTGAATTCATAAAATTTCATTCTGCCAATACATAAATATTTTTCGAGCTAGAGAGTACCTTCGAAGATAGTTATCTCAATGACATAATAATTTATCATCGGCTTTTCTGCTGATTGATCAAAATGAGATTTTCCCAAAACCATCCATTTTTTCTGATTCATCTGATTAACTGTTGATTTTAGATAAGAATGCCCTCAAGATTCACTATCCTACTGGTGATTTCGCCATTAATTTTCCTGAATGTACATAGTCAACGCTGTCCCTTCAAGAGATCTTGGCCTTATGAGGTTGTAGCATATGGCAGTGTAGTAGGTCCTCACTCTTACCCTATGCACGATTTTAACCATCACATGGAAGAATGCATAGATATATTCTAATCCTGATCTTATAGAGGATACCCTGAGATTATTTAGAATACTTTTCACCGGTGGTGGATCAAGAACCCCTTGTCTGATGAAGCCATTAAGACGATAGATAGGCCACTAAAGGATATCAAAGAAGAAAGAGTTTACACAAGTAACAAAAAAAATAGAGTCTAAAGATTGGGCAATAACATGATCATTCTTCTTCTTTGATTTGATGATCCATGACAGCTCCTTGGGATGTGCAACTGTTATGTCAGAATAGCCTAAGTTCCTCAGATTACGATCAACAGAATATGCGG
>JAKBGP010000110.1 GCA_021833045.1 Thermoplasmata archaeon | reverse complement strand
CTCATAAAAAGAGATAATTTAGTATATCAAAAAAAGATACAACCTCAATAATGCAAAGACCGGACTACGTGAAAATAAGGCTCCCCTCTGGAGAAAAATTCTCAGAGGTTAACAATATTCTTAAGACAAGGGCATTGCACACTGTTTGCGAAGAGGCCAGATGCCCCAATCTGTCGGAGTGCTGGGAGTCCGGGACTGCTACTTTCATGATACTTGGAAAAAATTGCTCTAGAGGATGTAGATTCTGTTCAGTAACTCATGGAAACATGGAAGAACTTGATCCTCTTGAGCCTGTAAAAGTCAGGGATGCTGTCAGAAACATGAACCTGAAATTTGCTGTCATAACTTCAGTTGACAGGGATGATCTACCGGATCAGGGTGCGGAGCATTACGCCAAAACTATCAGGATGGTCAGAGACACAGGAGTTCTTGTTGAATCACTGATACCTGACTTCAGAGGAGACAGGGCCCTTATTCAGAAGGTTATTGATGAAAAACCGGATGTTATTGCACATAACATAGAAACGATCAGAAGACTCACACCCATTATCAGAGATGCCAGGGCATCATATGATCAATCTCTAAGTGTGTTGAAATATGTGAAGGATAGCGACCAGCAGATGACAACAAAGTCATCCATAATGCTAGGGCATGGAGAGAAAGATCAGGAAGTTCTGGAAACCATGGATGACCTCTTGGATTCAGGCGTTGACATCCTGACCATTGGCCAGTACCTGAGACCTTCAAGAAAACAGATACCTGTAACAGAGTACTGTTCGATGGAAAGATACACAATGTTTGAAGACATTGCGAAGGAGAAGGGTTTCAGATTTGTCGCAAGTGGCCCCCTTGTGAGAACGTCTTACAGGGCCTTTGAGGCATGGGCAATGAAAAATATTACACTCAAGCAAAGGTGAAAACAAAATGGATGAAAAAGAAATGTTTGTGAAAGCATACAAGGCTATGGCTCTTTCAAGAGCACTTGACAGAAAAATTGTTATGGCTCAGAGACAGGGCAGGGTTGGATTTTATACTCCTACCATAGGTCAGGAAGCCCTCCAGATTGGATTATCTATGGCTCTTGAAAATGAAGACATCGTTTATCAGTACTACAGGGATGTTCCTTTCATGCTCCACAGGGGTGTTCCACCGGCAACAATAATAGATCAAATAATGGGGAATAGCTCTGATATCGAGAAAGGGAGGCAGATGCCCTCGCATTTCAGTTCCAAACAGTATAATTTTATGTCTATACAGAGTCCTGTCGCAACTAACCTGCCCCCTGCAACTGGTGCAGCTTATGCGATAAAATACAGAAAGAAAAACAACATTGTAGTTACAACATTCGGTGATGGTTCAACTTCTACGCCAGATTTCCATGCTGCAATGAACCTGGCTGCAGTTTTTGATCTTCCAGTTATATTTCTTTGTGAGAATAATAAATGGGCAATTTCACTCCCTGTTGAAAAACAGACGAAGGTCGAAATTTGGAAAAAAGCAGATGCTTATGGAATGAAAGGGTTGAAGGTGGATGGCAATGATCTTTTCACTATGTATGAAACTGCCAAGAAAGAAGTAGAGAGAGTCAGGAAGGAGCAAAAACCTGTACTTATAGAGGCAGTGAGTTATAGAATAGGGCCCCATTCGACCTCAGATGATCCAAACAAATACCGTACAGCTGAAATAACGGATGGAAGTGAGAAAGATCCCCTTACCATTGCAGAGAAGAAGATGATTGAACATAATTACCTTACTGCAGAGGAGATTGAAAAAATTAAATCCGATGCCAAGGACAATATAGAAAAAATATTCGATGAAAGGGAAAAATTGCCTGCACCAAGTCCTGACACCATGTTCACTGATGTGTACGAGAAAAACAATTGGATTATTGACGAGGAAAAGGAGGAGATATTATGAGTTCAAAACAATTAAACATGGTTCAGGCAATAAACTCCACATTGGATATGCTTATGAAAGAAGACGATTCTATCATTCTTTTAGGTGAGGATATCGGAAAAGATGGAGGGGTTTTCAGGGTAACAGAAGGTCTCCAGGCAAAATATGGATCTGAAAGGGTTATAGATACACCTCTGGTGGAGCTTGGAATTGTGGGAATGGCCATTGGAATGGCATTGACCGGCTTGAAACCTGTTCCTGAAATTCAGTTCCAGGATTTCATATTTACCGCCTTTGACCAGATTGTTAATCAGGCTGCAAAAATGAGATACAGAAGTGGTGGAGAATACAACGTTCCTATGGTTCTTAGAACACCATATGGAGGGGGAATCAGGGGAGGATTATACCATTCACAGAGCGGTGAAGCCTACTTTGCTCACACAGCCGGTTTGACTGTACTTTCACCTTCAAATCCTTACGATGCGAAAGGACTTCTGATCTCAGCGATGAAATCCAAAGATCCAATTATTTTCCTTGAGCCAAAAAGACTCTACAGAAGCATCAAATCTGATGTCCCTGATGAGAAATACAGCATACCCATTGGGAAAGCTGCACTTGTTCATGAAGGGAGTAAAATGACCTTTGTCACCTATGGCTCTATGGTTCCCATTGTTGTAAATACAGTGACAAAGCATTCTATTGATGCGGATGTAATTGATCTCAGGACGATAATGCCATATGACGGTGAGACCATTTTAAACTCTGTCAAGAAAACAGGAAAGTTGATAATAGTCCACGAGGCCCCGAGAACACTTGGTATGGGAGCGGAAATATCTGCCTTCATTGGAGAGAGAGCTGTGGACTATCTAATGGCCCCCATACTGAGGGTATGCGGACCTGATATACCTTTTCCGTATAAGCTTGAAGAATATTACATGCCAAATGAAGGAAGAATACTGAAAGCCATAAATAGAGTTCAAGAATTCAGGTGATCGAAATGTTTAAGTTTAAGTTACCGGATATTGGTGAAGGAGTCACAGAGGGGGAAATAATTAAGTGGCTCGTATCTGAAGGCCAGACAGTTAAGAAGGATCAGGAAATGGTAGAGATAATGACCGATAAGGTCAATATCAGCATACCTTCCCCGGTAGAGGGGAAAGTACTGAAACTCGTCTACCCTGCCGGGAAAGTAGTCAAGGTAGGAGAGGAGATCATAGAAATTGACGACGGGAAACCAAATGTGGAGGAAAAGAAAGAACCCGTAAAACCAATTCATGAGGAAGAACCTGAAAAACAATCAGTGCCAGGAACAGAAACTCATAATAAAGAAAAGGGAGGAGAAAATAATATGGATGAAAAACCTGGAGAAAGAAAAGCTTTAGCAACACCAACCATAAGGAGGCTTGCAAGAGAGAGGAACATTGACATTGACTTGGTAAAACCTACAGGTCCAAATGGAAGAATAACAATAGAGGATCTTGACAGAACAGAAAAGGAACTAAAGGAAAGAAAAGAGACAAAGGTTGAAACTCCACCTCCAACTGCGGAACCTTCAAAAGAGCAGAACCAGATTGCTGAATCAAATGCATCAGAAGCAAAGCCATTAGAACCTGCTGACCAAAATATCGCAAAAGTATCCGAAACATCGGCACATACAGGAAAAGAAAAAGCTGCAATATCAGAATCCGACCAGATATACGAACCGAAAGGTCTTAGAAGAATTATTTACGAGAAGATGACTAAATCAAAGCAGATCATGCCTCATTTCATGGTAGCGGAAACGATAAATACCGAACTTATCACAAAATCACTCAATGAGTTTAAGGAAAAGGGAGTCAAGGTCACAATGACACCTTTCTTTGTCAAAGCAGTAGCTGTTGCCCTGACTGAATTTCCTAAATTCAACGCACACTTTGATGAGGTAAACAAGAGATATATCTTCAAAAAGGTTGTTAATATAGGTGTCGCAATTGACACTCCTGATGGTCTTACAGTGGCTGTTGTGAAGGATGCTGTCAATAAGTCAGTTATGCAGATTTCAGAAGAAATAGCTGAACTTGCAAAGAAGGCAAGAGAGAATAAGCTTTCACTTCAGGATGTTCAGGATTCTACCTTTACATTGTCCAATGTTGGAACCATAGGCGGTGTGTTGTCCACGCCAATCATAAATTACCCAGAAGTTGCAATTCTTGCTGTCCACAGACCGTTTGATGGTGTGAATACATATATATCCCTGTCATGTGATCACAGGCTAATAGACGGAGCAGACGCTGCCAGATTCATATCAAAGGTTAGGGAATACCTGCACAACCCTATAACATTCCTGGTACGGTGAAAAAATGAAATTTGATGTCATAGTAATAGGTGGGGGGCCCGGGGGATACTCTACGGCCATACGATTGGGACAGAAAGGTAAAACCGTCCTTCTTGTGGAAAAGAATAAGATAGGAGGAGAATGCCTCAATTATGGATGCATACCCTCAAAAGCACTCATAGAAATGGCAAACAGCCTTGGATATCTGAAAACACTCCCGGGTGTAAGAATGAGTTATAATGTGGACATGTCCCAGTGGCAGAACTGGAAGTGGACCATGATTAACAGGCTTGTTTCCGGAGTTGAAACTTTGTGCAGAGCCTTTGGTGTGAAAATTATACAGGGTGATGCACACATTGTTGATAAACAGCACATAAAGGTAGGACAGGAGACACATACATGCGATAAACTTGTGATTGCAACAGGATCTTTGCCGATTCAGAGGGCAGAATTTAAGGACATTCTCTACAACAAGGAAATTCTGGACCTTAAAACAATTCCAAAGGATCTCATCATCATTGGTGGAGGTTATATAGGCGTTGAACTAGGTATTGCATTTGCAAAACTAGGAACACAGGTTACCCTGATTGAGATGCTTCCCGGAATTTTATCAGGATTTGAAACTGAACTCGTAAAACCTGTTGAAAGAAGAATGAAGGAACTTGGAATAAGGATCATGATTTCTGCTAAGGTAGCTGCAGTCGAGAAGAGGGACAGATACTATGTGAGAATGGAATCTGGTGCAAACCTTTCTGCAGATTATGTTCTTCTTACAATTGGAAGAAAGCCAAATGTGGAAGGCTTTGGACTGGAAAACCTCAAACTGGAAATGGAGAATGGCGCCATAAAAACTGACAACCACAAGGAAACCAGCGAGAAGGGAGTCTATGCAGTTGGAGATGTGACTGGAGGTGCGATGCTTGCACACAAAGCATTCTACGAAGGAGAAATAGTTGCGGATAACATTAGTGGAAAGAATACAACGGTTGGTTACTACGCTATGCCTTATGTAGTGTTTGCAGACCCGGAAGTCGCATTCACTGGAGCAAAGAGCGAAAAGAGCACCAGATACCCAATAGCCGCTAACGGGAGAAGCCAGGGGCTCAACATGTCCCAGGGATTCTATACCATTTACTACACTAATGATGGTACAGTCACTGGAGCTGCCATAGCTGCCCCACATGCTTCAGAAATGATTTCTGAACTTTCCCTTGCCATAGAGGCAGGCCTTAATGTTGAGGATATTGGAGCAACTATTCATCCACATCCAACTGTGTCAGAAGGTATTCAAGAATCGGCTCAGATAGCGTATGGAAAACCACTCCACTTCAAGCCTATCTCTTGATCTTGAAACGAAAAACTACCAGTACGTCCTCAATTTGCAGAGGGAGATTCATGAGTTGAGATGCAGGGATAAAATCCCCGATATCTTTATTTTTGTTGAACATGAACCAGTTTATACTATGGGGAGAAACTCAAAACAGGAAAATTTTAACGGTTTGAAACCAATTCTTGTAGAGAGAGGTGGTGATGTAACCTACCATGGGCCAGGACAACTTGTTGTATACCCAATAGTTAGAGTTTTCAATCAGGGAGAGACTCCTGACCTTAGAAAATTTGTACTATGGGTGGAGAATATAATTTCCTGCGCACTGAATGAACTTGGATTCCAGGTCCATGGAGGCAGTGAGCCAGGTATTTGGGCAGTTAATAGTGCTTCAGGTGATAAAAAAATTGCATCAGTTGGAATGAAGGTAAGAGATGGAGTTTCCTTCCACGGTGTTTCCATAAATTACAGCAAAGAGGTTTTGGAGGGATTTGCGAAAATTAGACCATGTGGGCTTGATCCTTCAGAGATGGGTTATCTTGGAGTTGAAAAGGGAACACTGAAAGATGCCATAGTTAATCAATTAAAGAAAACATATGAAAAAATCGAAGAAATAAGTGTAGAATATATTGTGAAAAAAGGCTAGTTCTCAAAGGTGTTTTCGTTTGGTAGAATTGCTCCACCTATTAAACCACCAATGCCTGCCACTGCAGCCCCATCAATCAATATGGAACTGATTGTTCCTATCTCATTAGCGTTCAGTGCATTGCTTGTATACTGCATTGTGTCAGTCAGTTTTGTATAAAGCAAAAAGTTTCCTGTTAAATTGGGAATGAAACTGAGTGATGAAACTGGAACATAATGCGAGACCTCAATCAATGAAATTACTACAATCAATCCCCCAAGCAATGCAGCAAGAAATCCTCTGCCTTTCCCTTTCGCGGTAAGTCCGCCTAATAATCCAGCCAGAAACCATCCTAAAAACGGTATTGAGCCCAAAATTATCATGGAGAAAAAGGTCGACAGGATACCAAAATATATACTGCCTTTAGGTTTAGGGTTAAGCAAATATGATGTAGGCACATTACTCAAATGTAAAAACGTATATTAATCTTTTTAGTGTTTTATTTCCTGTATCATTGTTTGTCCTGATTTGTAGTGTTATCCCCGTAGTCTGAGTCAATTTAAATTTTTAACATATGCGAGCGGGAATTCCCCTTTCGCAAGAGAGGGGATGAAAGCGAGCGAAATACTTATGGTAAATGAACTTCTACAGTAACTATGTCTTACGAACTGGATAAAGGTGCGGCATTCAGTATATTCATTATACTACCACTTCATCCAGGTCGTGAAATACAGGA
>JAKBGP010000109.1 GCA_021833045.1 Thermoplasmata archaeon | reverse complement strand
TACTGATAGAGAGGAAAGGCTTAAAAGAATACAGAAAAGAGGAAGACCCGATGATGCCAAGGTTCTTGATCAACTCGTAAGCAGAGATGATAGAGAGTTGTCTTGGGGTATTGGAAATGCAATTTCCCTTGCAGAGTACATGATTGTGAACGATTCAACACTTGAGGAATTTAAAGAGAATGCCAGAAAGCTTCTGCTTAGGATCGAAAATGAAAGATTTAAGTGATTAAAGTCTTCTTGCATAATCAGAGATCGCACCAAAAAATATTTTTCCCACTGGGACGCCGTTCTCTCTTTTTCCCTTAGTTGAAAGCTGGTACCTGTAAAACATTCTTTCTGGATGTGGCATCAGACCAAGCACGTTATCATAATGTCCTGATATGCCGGCAATATTATCGGGAGAACCATTTGGATTCCATGGATAGCCTGAAATTTTCCCTTCAGGATCTACGTAGGTGAATATTGCCCTGCCATTTTCAACGTATTCCTTTTCAACGGATTCTGATGTGAATCTTATCCTTCCTTCCTTATGAGCGACTGGAATTTCAAATACCTGATCCCTTGGGATTTTCCCATCAAAAATCTTATTTCGTCCCGAATACTTCACCAGTACTGTTCTGCATTCAAACTTCCCACTTTCGTTAACGTCCAGGGCAAGTTCTCTCTTATCCATATCTGAAGAGGTTAGACCCATTTCTGATAACACCTGGAATCCATTACATGTGCCCAGTACGGGCTTACCCTGTTCTATCATTCCTTCTATTTTTTTACCAGCGGCTGTCTTCAATCTGATTGCAAAAATAATACCAGCCCTTACATAGTCTCCTGCTGAAAAACCACCTGGTATGAACAAAATCTGAAAATCTTCCAGATCAACTTTATTTTTTTCTATTTCGTGAATATGCACGTAACTGGGGTCAAGATTTGATTCCCTCAGCGACCGGAGGGCTTCTGTGTCATTGTTTGTCCCCTCCATCCTCAAAACTGCTGCTTTGGGGAGATTACTGTCCAAGTGCCTACTGGCCTCCCCTTCTTTCTTTAGCCTTCATTCTTAAACCGGTGTATCCACACTTTCTGCATTTTATTGCTTTAACTGAGTTTCTTGCATCACATCTCATGCAAATTTTCTTATTTAGTCTTCTTTCTATTGATTCTGCAAACGGCATTTTTATAACCTGATGTTACCCCTATTGAATTCAAGTTATAAACTCTTTGTGAACAGTGTGTTAGTTTTATTTGTTCCTTGAACTATGAATGGAAAGGGTAATTTGGTCCACTTAATTCAGTGAACCAAATTCCAGATATTCTTTAAAATCTATATGATTCTGGGAACAATTATTTCTATCATCAGCATTAGCAAGATCAGTGTTGTAGTGAGTGAAAGAACGGCAGCTATATTCTTTTCGTCGCGGAAGTATTTAAAACGTTCATGTTTGGATGCTATCATCAGGGTGTCCCTTAGGAATTGTGCACCATCAAATATTGCAAGTGGCAGGGCATTTGTGATAGCGAGAAGTATATTCACCCAGAAAAGCCAGTATATTGTATTTGTTGAAAACCAAAATACTTCATACCCCAGTGGAACAGAATACAGATGGGCAAAACTTGATGGCACGGGGGAAAGCCCGTCAAAGGGTAATGCTATTGATTCTATAGCTCCTTCGGGTCCTGAGGTGTATACAGAGGAGCCAAACACTAGAGATTTGTAATAGCTCATAGAAACGAGTCCAAGTCCACCATAGGTTATTCCAACACCTATGAAACTTTCATTTTTCATGGCCACTGTTAGTAAGGACGGATCCTCCGTTTTATAGAATGAATAAGTTGATCTTGTTTTAAAGGACACTGTACTTTTTATTCCTTCATGGGATGCAGCAGTAAAATTTTCTAGTCCTACATTTATTTCAGTTCCAGGACTTATTTTGTTCAGTATGTTACCAAGTACAGTTTCATTATAAACAGTCCTGTTATTTACAGAAATTATATAATCACCTAGACTTATATTTTTATAGGCAGGGTATCCTTTATAAGTTGATACTACCTGAATTCCAGCAGGTATGGAGTAATTGAAGATTTTATGACCATTATAAAATGAAGCATTCAGAAGAGTACCAGGTGTTACTGAGCAGGAAGTTGTAAGATTAACCAGGCTATTGCCTTTCATATTTCCAACTGAAAGGAGCTCGCTTCCCGTGATATTGTGTGGTGTTACAGTGTTTCCAGGATATGCAGCATCAACATATGCCCCCGGGTATGTTTGAACTGCTGCATGGGACATAGCCAGAGAAAGAAAAAGGAAGCAGATTATAGCGATGACAAAGTTTACCGCTATTCCAGCACCAACTATTCTTCTTCTGATGACTGGAGTTGTTTCCGTTATCTCTTTTTCATCAGGTTCAACAAAAGCACCGATTGGAACCACAAAAAGCATAAGTCCAACTGAATTTACCTTAATTCCATGCTTTCTTGCAACAATTCCGTGAAACATTTCATGAATCACTAGAGAGATTGCAAAGGCTATCAGCCCATAAACAATGGGGATTTCCGGATCTATCCCTGGAAGCGCAAGATATTCACTAACAGGTATATTTTCCTTCACCCTTGTTGTTAGTGATAGTACTGTACCAAGGACAAGCAGGACTATGCCCATTGCAAATAATATATAAACAAGTGGAATTGAAAGCCGTGAAAATAGTTTTGATTTTGAGCTTCCGGCTATCCTGTCCAGTATTCCCCTATTTTTTTTGACCTTAATCAGTAATAATATCCCTCCCATTGTTTGAAAATGCTTACTCTTGTTTATTGTTGGACGGAGGGCGATCATTGCTATGATCCATATCAACACTATTAGCAACCCTATCTCTAAATACGACATTTTTAGACTTCCGTACCCATGATGACAATCATTTCTAAATTACTTTTCCAAAAAGCATAGTAAAGTTTTGGAAAAACTCTGAACTAAAATTATAACTAAACACATAGTCTTCATTAATGAATATCCGAATTATTTTAATATGTCGTTGCCATGAATCATTATGAAGGTTACGTTGACCCATATTAAGGCAGATATAGGTAGTCTGCCAGGGCATACAACAGTCCACGAAGATGTATTGAACGAGGTTAAGAGATTTTTAAAGGAGCAGTCTAAGGGAATTATATGGGATCATTTTGTGGGTTATGTTGGGGATGACATACAGATAACCATGGTTCATGATAATGGAGTTAATGCCTCAGAAGTTCACAAACTTGCATGGGACGCATTCAAGTCAGGAACTGAGGTTGCCAAAAAGCTTGGTCTTTACGGTGCAGGACAGGATCTCCTAAAAGATTCTTTTTCTGGAAATATCAAAGGAATGGGTCCCGGAATCGCCGAAATGGATATAACTCCGAGGCGAAGTGAACCATTTATAGTATATATGATGGATAAAACGGAACCTGGAGCATTCAATTACCCAATATTCAAGATGTTTGCTGACCCATTCAATACTCCTGGTCTCGTAATAGATCAAAGTATGCATGATGGTTTTAAATTTGAGGTTTGGGATATTCAGGAAGCAAAAGCTATAATGCTTAATGCACCAGAAGAGATGTATGATATAATATCCCTTATTGGAACTAAGGGCAGATACGTTATAAAAAGAGTTTACACTAAGAAAGAACACGGGAAATTGCCAGATGAAAATGTTGCAGTTATTACCACTGACAAATTGTCCTTTATAGCAGGAGAATATGTTGGAAAAGATGATCCTGCGGCAATTGTAAGAATTCAATCAGGATTACCGGCATCTGGTGAGGCGATGGAAGCATTTTCACACCCATATCTTGTTTCGGGCTGGATGAGAGGATCATTTAACGGTCCCTTAATGCCAGTAGCAATGAAAAACTCCAAAATGACCAGATTTGATGGCCCACCAAGAGTAGTTGCCCTCGGTTTTGTTTATAAGGATAAGAAATTAACTGGTCCAGTTGACATGTTTGACGACCCAGCCTACGATAATGCCAGGAAACTTGCCAATGATATTACTGATTATATCAGGAGAATGGGACCATTTGAACCACACAGGCTCCCAGAAGAAGACATGGAATACACTACGCTACCAAAGGTAATGGAAAAACTCAAAGGAAGATTTGTACATGTTGACGCAGTTGAAAAGGGTGTGAGTAAGAATTCAACTGGCAGGGATTCGGATTAGTTAAGATGGAAACAGAAAAACACCCTTCCTGGGATCAGTATTTCATGAAAATGGCATATATGGCTGCCTCAAGGGCAAATTGCGTTAGGAGGCAGGTTGGGGCTATTATTGTACGGGATAAATCAATCCTTGCTACCGGATATAATGGACCTCCAAGTGGTGCGCAGCATTGCGATGTGGTTGGTTGCATAAGAATAGATATGGATATTCCATCCGGTGAAAGGCACGAATTATGCCGTGGTTTGCATGCAGAGCAGAATGCAATAATTCAAGCTGCTGTTAACGGTGTCAGCATCAGGGGTGGGGTTATATATACCACAACTTTTCCCTGCGTGGTGTGTGCCAAAATGATAGTAAATGCAAAACTTAAGGAAATAATATATACAGAGGGTTATCCAGATGAGCTTTCAGAACTTATGCTACTTGAAAGCGATGTTAAGAAAAGAAAACTTGTGATAGAATAGTATTTTAATCAGGAGTGTATGAGCGGGTAAATAAATGAGTTCCATAATTTCCGGTCTAATTGAATACATTATTAATTTAGTTATATATGTGATTCAGGTATCAAATTATCCAGGTATATTCTTCCTTATGTTTCTGGAAGGTTTGTTACTACCAGTGCCCTCAGAAGTTGTAATGGCCTTTTCTGGTTATTTAGCCCTGAGCAATCAACTACCTGTATATCTTAGCATCCCTTCATATCTGCTGGTGCTTATATCTGGGACACTGGGAAATGCCGTTGGAGCCAGTGCCGCATACGCCATCGGACTTTATGGAGGAAGACCTGCCATAATGCGCTTTGGCAAATATATCAGACTGGACGAGAAGTCCCTTGATAGAACAGAAAAATGGTTCAATAAATATGGAGAAATATCGGTTTTTATAACAAGACTTATACCTATTTTCAGGACATTTATATCAATACCAGCTGGTCTGGCGGAAATGAAGTTTACAAAATTTCTTTTGTTTACACTTTTAGGAACGGTGATATGGGATTCTGTTCTAATATATGTTGGATATCTGCTTGGCAATAGCTGGAAAAATATACTGGGACTATTTAATGATTATACTTATATTGCTATTATTCTTGCCTTTGTGGTTTTATTCTATGTTTACAGAGTTCTATCAAGGGGAAGTCAGAAAACACCCGTGAAAACTAATGAATGAAGTGTTATTCTTAATTTTTTAATTGCTACCTTTATAATGCAAATGATATTATTCGATTCAAAAAACTTAAGTATAAGTAAGTAATACATAGTTGTCAACTAATGGTTGACAAGAGGTAATTAAGATGGTAGTAAGAAGAAGAAAAGATGATGACTGGGATGACGACTTCTTCGGAGATTTCTTCGAAGACTTTGGATTTGACTTTGAAAAGGTAAATGATAGGATGAGAAGAATAATGGAAAGGATGATTAAGAATTCTGATGAACACATGATTGGACCCTATGTATATGGATTCAGCTATAAAGTTGGTCCAGATGGAAAACCATCCTTCCAGGAGTTTGGAAACATTCCTAACAGACCTTCTCTGAGCGACAAAGTCGGTGAGACTGAGGTCAGAGAACCACTCACGGATATCAACTATGACAAGGACAAGGTTTACCTGACATTTGAGCTTCCTGGCATATCCAAAGAAAATATAGATCTTAAAGTATCCGAGAATGAGGTAACAATAAATGTTGCTGAAGGTTCAAGGAAGTACTTCAAGAATGTCGCCCTGGAAGAGCCAGTAAAACCTGAGAGTGCTGTGGCAAAATTCACCAGCGGAATACTGGATCTGACTCTGGAGCTTGTGAGAAAGGGAAACGAGAAAGGAAAATCAGTGAAGATAGAGTAAGATGAATGACATTGATACCCTCCTGTCCATAATGGAAAATTCAACCAGGAGGGCCATTTTAAAAAAACTCCTTATGGAAGAGTCATACGGCTTGGAAATAAGTAAGAGTTTGGGAATTTCACAACAGGCGATCAATAAACAACTGGAGATACTTGAACACGCAAATCTGATCCTTTCCATGGGAGTGACTCCCAGCTCCATTGGTCCACCTCGAAAAGTCTACAGGCCAACAGGATTTTCTACACTTGTCATAGACTATACACCAACTTTCATTCAAGTATCAAAATTTGACCTGACTGAAAGGAATGAACCAAGTATTCAGAATGAAGTTACTATAGAAAGAATAAAAGAAATAAATGAAAAAATGGATGCCCTCATGAAAGAGAGGCAGAGTCTTGTTGAAGAGAAAAATAATATAATTCAGCTATTGCGTAAGAATGTTGTAGAAAGAGTAAAGGAAGGATTTATCAGACAAATATTGGTAGAATATCTGGAAACGCTGAATGAAGACGAGGTTTCTAGAACCACCGGCATCCCGGTTGAGATTGTCGGGAAAATTGTTGATGACTTTCTCGGATAATTATTTATTTTTTTATCATTCTAGTGAAGTATCTTGTTAAGGATTTATGCACTTTCTGTGGTAAGATGATATCAATATCAAAGAAATTTTTGAAGTATTCTAAATTTTCCATATTATCTGTTACGATACATGCTCTGGACCCCGTTTCAAGGAATTCTGACATCTTTTGAGCAGCCCTGAAGTAAAATTCTGATCTCTCCTTTGATATGTGAGAATTTCTTCCATATGGGAAATCCGTTACTATTCCACCATATTTTTTATCAGATTGAAATTCCAAAAAATCCGTTTTAATT
>JAKBGP010000108.1 GCA_021833045.1 Thermoplasmata archaeon | reverse complement strand
TGTAATGAGATTTTTCTCCAAAGACAGGGGCTTTAACAAGTTTCTCTGCTGAAATTTTAGCATCATCTATCTTTACAATTGCCATCCCATCATTTAATGATATGGATAACACCTCTGCACCCTCCTTTTTCAGTCCATCACTTACCGTTCTTACGCAGTCATCGCAAGTCATGCCAAAAACTCTCATTGTTACTTTCTTATCAGTCATATCATCTAATCGCAGAAAAGTATTAAAGCTAAAAAGTAAACTTTTTTTTACCTGATTGCATGAAGTTCCTTGGTTATATTGGCTTCAGCAAGAAACAATGACCTGAGTGGACTTGAAAATAAAAGCAAGGCCTGCTAGATTGAAGGCCGTGATTTTACCGTTTGTATTGATTCTCCTCCTCTTAACCTGATTGGAAAGAAATACACAATGATCGTGCTGGGCGTTATAGGGAACAGAGGTAACGGGAAGAATTTTAATGAGATACTCAAAGATATTCATTATTCAAGTTCAAGGATAATCTCCAAGAGGCTGAAGGAGCCTCAGAATTTCCAGTTGATCCAGAGGCATAAAGGAGCAGAAGGTGTTACTTACACACTCTCCGGATTTGGCCATAATGTCAGAGAGAGTTTGTTGCCATTGCTGCATATGGTAGAAAAAACCTCAACGGATTGAGTTCTGAACATGATTGGGTATGGAACTGTCGGGACTTGATTAAAATTTTAAACGAATACCCTGAAATATGATTTTCAGACGAACAATATAGTGCATTTGTGAAGTGGATTGTTTGAACTGTAGTCATGACAGTTTACCGTTAAATGTTTATATGGTATTTGCATTAACATTCATGGTCAAAACCACTATCAACCTGGACGAAGAAATCTACGCTGAAATCGTCAAAGAATCCATAGAAAAGTATGGTAGCACAAAGAATATGTCGAAGATCATTAACCAACGCCTCAGGAACAGGATAAACTCTACAGGGAAACGCAGAGGGCGAATAACCTTCAAGGCAAAAAAGAATCTTTCATCAATGGATGCCGACAATGAGATAAGGGCGGGATGGGAGGAGAGCAGCAAATGACAGTGCTTGTCGACACCAATGTTCTGGTATATGATGCTATAGAGAATTCTCCACGCCATGACAGGGCAAGTGAATTTATCGATAAGTCGGAAGACCCCATAGTGAACTCATTGTCAATTGTCGAGCTTGGTTTTGTACTTCCCAGGTATGGAATAGATAATGAAAGTGTTCGAATTAAGATTGAGGAATTATTGCATAGTGAATATTTCACAGTTTCATGGCTTTCTGGAAAAATGATGGAGGAGGTATCCACCTTCATGGTTGAAAACAAGCTAAGTTTTAGAGATTTCAATGACTGGATAATAGCATATGATGCATATTCGAGAAAAGTACCTTTAGTCACCTTTGACAAAATACTATATAATAAATGCAAAAAACTTGGCATTCAGGTTATTGAGATATAGTTTGATTAATGGTCCGGTCGGGATTTGATTAAAGTTTTGGTTCATCACACTTTTGTATGGGTCATCTCTAAGGAAACTACACAAAAGTTATGGAAATAGCCGATTTTCCAATACATTAACGACTTCACTGATAAAAATATATTCTGGAAGACACACATAGCTCGCTCAAAAATAGAATTGGATATTGTTACCCACATGAAAGTCCAAAGAGCCAATGTTTTAAATAGGAAGCTCCCTGCGTCAGCTGGGGGAGGATGTCACGCGAGTACTGTTAAATACCCTCGAATTAATCTACAGCTTTTCATTTGAGGCATTACTGATCATCCCAAATAAATAGAATTTAAGCCGGACGAGAGTGCTAAATTATGAAGCTTTTCATCTCCAGTGTAAAACTCTTTACATCCAACTTCAACAGCACTTGTAATTTGTAGGGCATCAGCAACATAGATATGATTCCTTATCACAACATCCCAGCTTGCTTCCATTATCCTCTCTGATAGGGTGATTATCCTTATTCTGCTTATCTTCTTAAGCCCTGCAGTCTCATTTGAGAATCTAGTCATAACTTCATCCAACTGTTCCTTCTCAATTCTTTTTTGCCTATATGCTCTATCAAACACTCCGATGACCTCTCCAATATTCCAAACGCTGAATGAAAGAAGTACGTTTCCAAGATAGGCTTCGTGGTATTCTGCACGAATAGATTCTGAGCCGATTTCATAAACATACTTTTTTACTATTGCACTACTGTCAAGATATACGACTTTCTCGGTCATCCCTCATGCTCCTTATCAAATCGGTTACTTTGCCACTTGGTTTAATCGGCTCAAAATCTAGAGAAGATTTGCCAGATTTGGAATATTTCATTAAGTATTTGTCTAAATTTAAACACAACTCATTTTCGATCGCATCTTTGAGGATAGAACTTATGTCCTCATCTCTTTGTAACGCGAGATTCTTGAGTTCCATCCAGATCTGTTTATCAATGGATATACTCGTTTTCACTTTCATATAAATTTAAATGGTATACCGGTATATATTTATTTACCATCACAGGTACCCCCTACCCTTATATTATAATGGTTTCCTATTGTGTTTTTAACACATAGAAGCGAGAATTCTCCTTTCACAAGATAGGGGATGAAAGCGAAGTGCTTTGGTATATAAAAGCAATTACTTACACAGCATGTTCAAGGCCTACAAATTCAGAATCTATCCCAATGAAGATCGGAAGGTGCTCATTGAAAAACACATAGGCTCATGCAGATTTGTATGGAATCATTTTCTTGATATGTGTAATTAAAGATATGCAGAAAAAGGCGAAACAATGAGCTAGCATTTATTCCATGAAAGGTTTGCCCGAATATTTTTCTAAGCCAAAAATCAGAATTCAGAAAGTAAGCGCACTTATTATATACGCACATATCATGTCTTCATAGTGATAAGATGACTTGGGAATTTGAGAACAGCATAGTAACAGATGCAAGGAAAGAGTATATTTGGGCTCTCTACAGTAACGTTGAAACCTGGCCCCTTTGGGATCATGGAATTGAAGAAATATCTCTCCATGGAGAATTCAGGGAAGGGGCTTTCGGGAAAATCAAACCGGAGGAACAGGAGGTTCTGACTTACAAAATTACACAGGCTGACCCAAATAAAGGTTTTTCTGATGAGACTGTTATTGAAGGGTTGAATGCGACGATAAAATTCATCCACACCTTTTCTGATTTGCCAGATGGGAAGACGCGACTCACCAATCACGTAACAATCCTATGTCCCGATAAAGAAGAAATAGAAAAAGAAATAGGAGAAGGTATAAGTCTTGGAGTTCCGCAGACAATGGAAAATATTGCTCGAATGGCTAATTTCATTGGAAAAATATGTAAGGATAAATGAGGCTTAAAGTGTATGTCGTCACCACATAAGATGCCTACAAAATTTGAGAAACCACAGGATAGCCCTGGTTTTATACTCTGGCAGGCTACGAATGTCTGGCAACGGAAAATGAGAGTAGCTCTAAAAGATTCAGGGCTAACCCATGTTCAGTTTGTGCTCTTAGCCTCCACCGTATGGTTGAACGATCATGGTGGAGAAACCACACAGGTTGCGATTTCTAGATTTGCACATGCAGATGCAATGATGGTATCAACAGTCCTGCGTTCTCTTGAAGAAAAAGATCTAATTCTGCGGTTAAGAAATTCGGAAGACACTAGAGCTCATTTAGTATCCCCAACAGAAAAAGGGAGAAAGTTGATTGACAAAGCCATAAGAGTGGTTGAGGATGCTGATAACACTTTTTTTGCTGTATTGGGCAATGATATGATCGAATTCACTGAAGCTCTTAGAAAACTGATTTCTTCTAACTGACTTAGGGAATCATCTATTAGCCATGGGGTAAACGCTTATGCTCTTATTTTGGATGTGAGGTTTACAATATGGTCCACAATACGGTCCACAATCAAGTCAGATAAGATTGGAATAAATCCACTCATCAAAGAAACTAAAGTCACAGCTGACAGAGCTTCAAACATAAGGTATGCAAGAGTTGTATCCGCACTCCTTCACAAATCCATTAAAATGGAGAATGGACCGGTCGGGATTTGATTAAAGTTTGAACGAATTTTTAAGATCAGAAACCATAAAGCTATTTTATCGTGAATGTATAAAGGAATAAATAGTGTTTAAACATAAACATATGTTATGTTCAAAACCATCACCATTAAGAAATCAGTTTATGATGAACTAATGGGATTCAAGAAAGAAAAGGAAAGTTTCAGTGAACTTCTGGACAGACTTATTAAATCACAGAGCAGAAAGGATCTACTTTTGTCTCTACGGGGAAGCATGGAATTTGAAAACAAGAATGATCTCCTCATTGACATACAAAAGAAACGGTGGGAGAAAAGAAATTGATTCTCCTGGACACGGATGTAATCATCGAAGTGCTGGATAAGAATTCAGACAAAGGTCAGGTATTCCTGCTTAAAATTATCGAAAGTGAGGAAGAATACTGCACAAGTTCTGTTAACATGCACGAGTTGCTTTACGGTATAGAAAAATACTCCAAGGATTCTCGTTTAGTCCTGCAGATACCGGCACTTGAATACAGTAAAAAAGATAGTGAACTATCTGCCTTTTTAGAATTAAACGCGGAAAGAAAAGGAAAGGCAGTTCCAAGAATGGACGCTATTGTTGCGTCAATAGCAATTAATAACGGCTGCTCACTTTATACCTTAGATAAACATTTTGAAGTTTTTATTGACAATGATCTCAAGTTGTTCAAATAGGGTTAGAATGGACCGGTCGGGATTCGCTTAAAACATTAATGGAATACCATGGGCAACATACCGTCAGCCTATTAAATATTCCTGGAAAAACAGTGCTTTCACTTCGTTAGGTTCTGTCTGCCAGTATTAAATCCAGGCAAACGTCAGGCAAGAAGACATGCACATTTCCGCGACGATGATCTACGGTAAGGGTGTGTGCGTCAGGACCGGTTTGTATTTTCTCTACAAAGTGGAGAGTATTTGTATCAAAGACATCTATTACTCCAGGATCCCCCACCGCAACGTAAAGTCGATCCAAATTCCGGTTCAGCCAGATTACATCCGGTGGTCCTGTCAGAAGCCCGAGAACTTCTGTTGCACCGGTTCCTAAGTTAAGGCCGATTAAGATGCCCTCATCACAAGCGCAATATAGTGTGCCGCTTTTCTTATTCTGTTCGAGTCCATGTGGTCCCCTAGCTGGGATGTTGAACGTTCTGGAAACCTTAGAAAGATTATCAGCCCTAACAGAGACTATTGAAGGCGGATCAGCAACGTTCACGAAGAATGAGTCCGTATCTGCATTATAAAGTGCCCATCGAGTCCTTCCCGGAAGTTCGATCTTTCCCATTACTTTCCCACTGCTGGTGTCGATGAAGGTTAGAGATGGTGGGGCATTGCTCTTTTCTGCATTACCAACACCTGCAACCATGAGGATGTTTCTTCCTTCGTCGAACGCCATGCCATTTGGCCTGACCCCAGTAGGGACGCGAAATTTCTCTGTGGCTTTTTTTCCATCCAGATGAAATACACTTGCAGTATCCTCCCCTCTATTAGAAGTAAATAGGAGTCTTCTTTTCGCTGAAACCCAAACTCCAGCTACTCCCTTATGCCCAGTGATGGAGTATAGAAATTTCTCAGCACTTAGATCAATGACGTCCACCGCATCGTTCGATGGGTGGGCCACGTACAAAAAATCGGACATCTCGTCCACGGCAGCATGGTCAAATTCTCCACCTTCCAAGTGATGAGGGAGGAAAACACGCTTAACTTCCTTGAGCGCCATTACTACATTTTGCTCCTTTGAATTACGCAGGATCAGTTGCCGGAGTGCTCCAGTTTTCCGCCTTCTTCTAATCTCCATTTACAGTAGGCATATAATGCATCATACAAAGGAAATTGCAATTTCATGTTCTCATGGTCGTCCTTTGCTATTCTTCTGAATCCGAGAGCTGCTGCTTCGAGACCTGGTCCCTCTGGCTTTGCATCTGGGGGTTCCGCATCCGCAGATCTTACAATCTTTGCCAGTTCAAGCAGTGCCGGGTCTTTGAGAGCGTACTTCTTGATGATAGCATCAAAGCTCACGTACTCGTAACCTTTTTCTTCATAATGCATCAATTCCGCGCCTGGCGTGTCGAACGGTGTAGCGTTATTCCTTTTCGCATACTCCAACACCTCTTGAGCCGGAACAAAAAAGAACTGAGCATCTTTATCGACAAATCTGGAGATCACCCAAGGGCACGCAATCCTATCCACCTTTGCCTTCTCTCTAGTAACCCATCGCATAGTAGTTCACCTACTTATGTAGTAAATGTGTTTATATAAAGATTTCCATACCTGTTCATGCCGAATAACATCCCCCGGGGCATGAAAGTTGGAACGGTATCACTCTGGCTCCTCCTTCTCTTATCTGAAAGGCCAATGTATGGATATGAAATGATAAAGGAACTGGAAAAAAGGTTCTCCGGATTCTGGAGACCAAAGACTGGCACGATATATCCTTCCCTCGAGAAACTTGAGCAGGACGGATTTGTCACAAGCCGCGTGGAATTCAAAGATAAGTTGCCTGGCCGTAAACATTATGCCTTAACCAACAGAGGGAACAAGGAGCTCAGGCGCTCTATGGTTCACTGGACAAAAATGACTGAAGTGCTCGAAAACTACCGCGAGATGCACGAGTCAATTGTGAGGCATAGGTTAGATGTGAATAAGAATGAGCTAGCAAGTATTATGGAAAACCTTGGATCAGCTCTAAGGGAGGAAGTAATCGACACATCAATTATTTTCAAGACTGAAGAGCGTGTAACAATCACTCCCGTGGAGCCTTTGAGATTCAAATTCGTCTATGCTAAGGAAAATCAAAAATTGGAGATGCACATAGAGATCGAGTGGAGTCCAGGCGATAAAAGCTAAAAATTAAACTCGATATCAGTCCGTGATACGATTCTGAGATATGCTACGGCCTCT